>CAZXGY010000080.1:0-5970 GCA_964640455.1 uncultured Sulfurovum sp. | reverse complement strand
ATTTTTATTAAATTCACAAAAAATAGAATTTTATAAAGGGATCCACATAAAATCTAAAAAAGGAAAATCATATGAAAAAAATAATCTATTCTATTCTTGTAGTTTGTTATCTAGTTAATTTTGTATCGGCATCTAATATTTCGGAAGAAGAGATTGCTAGATGGAAACAAGTAGGAGTAAAATATAGTATCAAGGATATGAAAAAGATAGGGCTAACTCCAGAAACATATAGTGGATGGATAAAAATTGGTGTAGATACTTATGATATTTATAAGTGGCATAACTCAGGAGTTAAGACTTTTGAAGAAGCTGCTAAGTGGAAAAGTATAGGGATTCATCGTAGTTATGTGCGTAATTGGATAGAAGCGGGAATTACTCTAGAAGAAGCGAATAAATGGATAAGGCTTATGAAGGTTAGTCCTAATGGAGTTGGAGCTATGTATTGGAAAAAAGCAGGAATACAAACTCCAGAAGAAGCATTAAAATGGAAACAAGCTGGTATACGTCTTCGGGAGGTCTCTATGTGGGAAAGAGCAGGACTTACCATAGAAGAGATTGCTAAATGGAAAAGTATAGAGATAACCAATGTTTCATTTATTGCAAAGATGAAAGAAGAAGGAGTTTCTACAGAAGAAGTTAGTGAATGGATAAAAGTAGGAATAAATAATTATAATAAAATTATAAAAATGAAAAAAGCTGGCGTTTTCCCTCAAGAAGTTAGTGAATGGAAAAAAGCTGGAGTCAAAGTCCGAGATATTGAGCGTTGGAAGAAAGAAGGGTTAACTGCAGAAGAAGTCATGAAATGGAAGGAAATTAGAGTTCCTATTTACAGGATAAGTGCTTTAAAAAAAGAGGGTCTTTCTCCTGACGAAGTTGTAAAGTGGGAAAAAGCAGGGGTAACTAATCAGATGATACACACTTTAAAAGTAGATGGGCTTACAGTTAATGAGGTTATTGAGTGGAAAGAAATCAATGTATCTCCCTTTGATATTGTATCTATGAAAAAGAGAGGACTTCTTCCTGGAGAGATTAAAAAATGGGCAAAAGCAGGAGTGTCTAGGAATGATATCATTTATATAAAAGAAGCTGGTCTTTCGATAGAAGAGGCTCATAAATGGAAAAGAGCAGGAATTTCAAGTAAGAGTATGTTTGAGTGGAAAAAAGAAGGTGTTACTTTAACAGATGCTACTAATTGGATAGCCCTTGAGATAAATCCTTTTCGTATGCGTAAATTTAAAAAAATAGGAATTACGAGTCCGGAAGAAGCTGGCAAATGGAGAAGAGCTAGAATTTTCAAACTTAGGAATATAAATTTCCTAAAATCAATTAATGTTAATCCTGATAAAATAACTAAAAAAGGTATAGAGAAGAACCATAAAATAATTTCATTTTTAGCCTCATATTTTGATAAATCTTTATGGAAAGAAGTGTATGGAAAAATCAGTGATAAATGCCAGAATAATAAATGTATTGTTACTTCTTTTACCAATACTGCTAAAGTGAGAGATGATAGGTTATTAGTAAAAATAGATGGTTCATCGGTACTATTGGAATTCCCATCACAAGGATTTTTTTCATCATCAAAAGTACCTGATACTTTTACACTAATTAATAACAGAGAAAAAAGGTTTAGGAGTATTTTAAAGCCTTCTGGAACTAATGAGATAGAACTAGATGGTGAGGAGTATAAAATAGAAACTTATGAAGTTATAGTAGCTCCGATAGCTAGAAAATAAGTTTTTATGCTTCTCCCACAGTAATAAGAGAATTTCTAGTACTCCCCCAAGGGTGTTATTGTATATATAATTGATTAGCTTTAGTCAATTAACTTATCTAGCACCATAATATAAAAGGGGATTCTTGGCTTCATTTTAATTTCTTTAGCCTGAAAATATTCTCCTGTTTCATTAATGGCATTTTCAATCTTGTTTCTCTTCAGAATACAATTTGTTATGCTGTGATCTAGTATCTTACATATTGCATCATACACTGTCTTATCTTCGGTTGCTTGAGTAACAAAAGCTACCCACTGCTTATCCTGATCATTAACTCTTACATGAGGGTTTGATATAAGATTATAAAGTTCTTCTATTCTCTCTTCATCAAGTGTATTTAGATATTTATCAAAGTATGCGATGATCTCTTCTAGTTTATATATTCCCATAGTGCTTATCCTTTTTTTCTTTGTTTGCAGTATATCTAAAAAAGTGCTGCCTAATTAAAGTAGCTAGTACGCCTCTCAAAAAAATATAGATTTTCATATAAAAGAAAATTTATGATAAACTATTTTAAAATAAAGTCAATATTTGACTGAACGTAACTGTGTATAAAAATGAAGGGGAAACATTCAAATGCATAAAAATATCTTTCCTCTTTTTATTACCTCTCTGGGACTAATTACCGCTTATGTATTTTATGCACTTTGGCATACTGAAGCAGTGACTTCAGCAACGTTAGCAACTAGCACAACACAAGCACCACCTCCACTAAAAAGAAAAGATACAAATACTTTATCAGCAACGCATGTTGTAAAACCTATGAAAAAAACAGACACAGCAAAAGTTGTTACGAATAAACAAAAAATAGTTCACAATACAACCCAAACAGTAGCAATTGATACAAATAAAATAGAAGAACAAACAGAAGAAGTTTATGAAGCATTACTACCAGATAATTATGCTGAAGTAAATGAGCAAAGTAGAGTAGCATTTAATGCACTTGATACAACAGCTATAGAGATAAATGCTCAAATAGCTAGAGAAGAGGAGATGCTTGATTTGGAGAGATAGCATTTTAGATAATTAATATATAGGGAGAAGAATACAATGGGAAATAAAAAAACAGGTCAATACAGCAGTATACAATTTATAAAAAAGGTGTTGCTTCTAACGCTTCTATTTATTCTCCCTTCCTATGGTGCTATTAAATATGCACCTATTATGATGAATGATATTATGATCTTTGTACCATACTCTGAAGTACAAGTCTCTCTAGGTGGAGATAAGATACTTGGACTTGATCAGGTACAAACCCTCTCTGCTTCCATTAGTAATGAAGATCAAGTTGCAAGCTATAGTTGGACTGAAGGTTCAACGGTCTTAGGTTCAGGAAGTACTTTCTCTACAGTAGGACTCTCCTTGGGTACGCATAGCATTACGCTTACGGTTACTGATGAAAACGGACTAAAGACAAGTGATACCATGGTCATTACCATAGAAGATGGTATTGATGAGAGTGGCATACAAGAAGACAGCACCTTTGTAGGTACGACTAAAGGTGAATTCTCCGTCAACCAAGGTACAGCAAACTACTCCTTAAAGATAGATCTCCCACCAGGTGTGGCAGGAATGGAGCCTAAGCTTTCGCTTAACTATAGTTCTGGTAGTGGTAATGGCTACATGGGTGTAGGCTGGAGTATAGGTGGTGTTTCAGCTATAACACGTTGTCCACAAACTAAAGCTGTAGATGGGGATAGACATCGGTTTGGAGTGAACTATAATCGTAGTGATAGATTCTGCCTAGATGGACAGAGACTTATTGTGACTAATGGATTTCACTATGGAACAGATGGTGCAGAGTATAGAACTGAGATAGATAACTATAGTAAGATTATTGCTCATTCCAATAGTAATGGTGCAGGCGATCCATGGTTTGAAGTAAAAACTAAAAGTGGACTGACCTATCGTTATGGTCATGCCAATGATGCCGCACAAAAGACCATAAGGTATGGTGTAACAAAGTTCTGGAAAGTCTCTTCCATCAAAGATAGCTTTGACAATGCAATAAACTTCTTTTACCACTCTACACCAAGTACAGGAGAGCATTATATCACCGCAGTAACTTATGCAGATAACAGTGTAAAATTTGATTATGAAATTAGAGATGATGTACTTAAAGGGTACCATGCTACTAATCCTTTTCGTATAAGTAAAAGGTTAAATACCGTGACTGTAAAAAATGGTACTTCAAGTATTAGACATTATGCGATTACCTATAGAAATGATGCAACAGGAAGAAAACAATCTAAACTCTCCTCTATTACAGAATATGCTGCAAACGATGCATTAAAAAAACTACATGTGCTTTGGAATAGTACTGACCTAGCTTATAGATTTATGTATGTATTCTCTGGCAATACAAATATTGCAGTTAATGGCTCAAATAACTACCCTTATATCTATACCCCTGATATGAACGGTGATGGACTTTCAGATATCTGTTATAGAGATGATACAGGTATAAAATGTTTTATAAACAATAAAGGTACTTTTAGTAGTGCAGCAGAGATAGATACAACCATATGTAGCAATAGTGATAGTACCTGTGATAATAATAACAATTGGGACACTATACGCTTTGTGGATATGAATGCTGATGGATTGGCTGACCTCGTATATAGAAGTGATGATGGAATGCGTATATGGAAATCTACAGGGAGCGGACTTAGTTTTCTTGCGGGCAATAATATCTTAAATAGAAATCGCCCAAGTAGTAGCAGTAATAATTGGAAATATATCTACACACCAGATACCAATGGTGATGGGCTTGCAGATATCTGTTACCGTGCAGATGATGGTATAAAATGTTATGAGAATCAAGGAGAAGGAGTATTTGATGATACTACTCCTTCTATTTCCACCTCTATTTGTGCCAATGGTTCTCAAGAAGATGGTATCTGTGACAATGAAGACAACTGGGATACGATTCGCTTTGTAGATATGGATGCAGATGGACTACAAGACTTGGTGTATCGTTCAAATGATGGGATGCGTATATGGAAATCTTATAGGCATGGCTTTGGATTCCGTCCCAGCCATAGTTCTACTTTAATTAAAAATAGTTATCAAGATTTAGGTTCTTTTAGTGTCTTAAAAAAAGAGTGGAAATATATCTATACACCTGATATGAATGGAGATGGATTACCAGATTTATGTTACCGCTCTTATGAGGGAATAAAGTGTTATAGAAACTATGGAGGTAAATTTGGTACCTATCCAACTATAGATACAACTATTTGTGCCAATGGCTCCACAGAAGATGGTACCTGTAACGATGCAGATAACTATCAAACCATACGCTTTGTAGATACAGATGCAGATGGACTAGTAGATTTGACTTATCGTAGTGATGATGGTATGCGTGTCTGGAAAAATCAGGGAGAGAGGCTAGCACCATCTCCACAAACCTCTACCATCTTAGCTAACTACCGAGATGAGTTTGGCTACAACGACAAGGATAATTGGAGTACCAAAGGGTACTTTGATGTCAATGGAGATGGCGTACAAGATCTCTACTATAGAAGTGATACAGGGATTGTTGTATATAAAAACACTTCTTTACAGTCATATGTTACAAGATTTACCAACGGCACCGACCAAGATATAAGAGTAGAGTATAAGCCTATGACCAACCCCTCTGTCTACTACAACTATATAACCCATGGCTATCGCAATGCCTATACCTTTAACAGTATTAGCAATGACAACATAGAAGCCTGCCTACCAATGCCTCTAGTCTCTTCAGTTCAAAGTAACAATGGTGTAGGTGGTATGAACAATGTAGGCTACTTTTACTATGGTTATATCATCAATAAACTCAGAGGCTCTCAGGGTTTTCATGCCATCAGTACCTTCGATGATACTGCACGGATGTATGCTACAACTTACTACAAACAAATAGGTGTCAAAAACAGTGATAAAGATACGGATGGTTTCCAGTTTACGGGAATGCCTTATGCTATATATGGTGGCAGGGAGTATAACGTCCATACACCACTAAGTAAAACAACCCTTATCTATAAAGATGCATCAAGCAGGGCTAAAATCCATGAGCCTTATACCTATTCAAATGTACAAACAAGTTATGACCCCGATACTAAAACAGCATTACAATCTGTCTACCACTACAATACTTTAAGTACAGATGGTCTAGGTAATATTGTTACAACCACAGATACCACGAAAGATCTTA
>CAZXGY010000079.1:0-6030 GCA_964640455.1 uncultured Sulfurovum sp. | reverse complement strand
ACCTAACGATACTGCCTTACTAAAAAAATTAGCTAAAAACAAAGATGTAAGAGTCATTTTAGTAGGACGAGACATTAGTGTAAATAGAGCCGATATCATAAAGACAGCGATAACAGAAACACCATAATAACCTCTACTTCGCTTATGTTCATAATATTTTGATTAACAATTAAATAATTTTTTTAATTTGAAGTAAATAAAAGGAGATTAGCAACCAAGAACAAAAAGGGAAAAGATTTTTTTAAAAAATATAATTTTAGGGAAACTATATCTTGGTTGCTGAGTGTAGTATAACACTTAGTAGAAATTGATATAAGGTCATTTTGAAAATATTTTTTTCTTCAAAATGACTACCTATACTTAAACGGCAACACCCTTCAGGATGAAGAAGATAATTGCTGAGAGTGTCGCAGCAGCAGGTACAGTAATGACCCATGCCGCTACAATCTTTTTAACCATACCACGTTTTACATAATTCTCACGTAGTGTACGTTTGATGCTCTTCACTTTTTTCTTCTGTCTTTTATGGCCTTCAATAAGCTCTAACTTTTTTGCTGGATTTTCATTGGTACATGCATCAAGTTCTGCTTTGAGTGCTTGTTGTTTTTCTACTTCTATTTGTAGTTTTTCCTGTTTTTCATCCATATTTTTTGAGTCTATCCACTCTCTTAGAAACCCAACACCAAATATGGCACCCACGGCAATATGTGTAGAAGATACCGGTAAACCAAGCTGAGAAGCGATAACAACCGTAATAGATGCCGCCATCATAATAGAGAAGGCTCTCATCTGGTCAAGTTCTGTAATTTCCGAACCAACCGTTTTAATAAGTCTCGGACCAAAAAGTGCAAGACCTAGAGAGATACCTAAACCACCTACAACCATTACCCATAAAGGAATTGCTGCTTTTTTAGATACCGCAAGGTTAGTCAATGCATCATTCACTGCTGCTAGAGGACCTACGGCATTGGCAACATCATTTGCACCATGTGCAAAACTTAACAGTGCTGCAGCAAAGATAAGTGGAATCGTAAAGAGCATATTGATAGACTCTCTACTCTCCGTCATAAGCGCAACTCTTTTTACAATCTTTGGTTTTACTATGAAATACGTAATAGAGGCACCAAAGGCACCAAAAATAAGTGCGACTAACAGTGTAGGTTTTTTAGTGTCTGGTAAAAATGCAAGTGTATCGACAATCACTGGCCATACTTTTTTAAGACCTTTAAGTGTAAGGTAGGTAATGAATGCTGCTGCCATCAATGAAACCAAGATAGGTACAATCTTTTTAGCTGCTGCTAATTTATCTTCTTTATAAAGAATTTGAGATTTAATAATATAAAGGAAAGCTGCTGCAATCACACCACCAAGCACAGGAGAGATAACCCATGAAGCAGCTATCTTACCCATAGTCCCCCATGAAACGATAGCAAAACCACCCGCAGCGATACCACCACCTAAAACACCTCCTACAATAGAGTGTGTCGTAGATACGGGAGCTTTAAGCCATGTAGCAAGGTTGAGCCAAAGTGCAGCTGCCAGAAGTGCAGCTGACATGGCATAAACGAATATCATTGGGTCACCACCAAAGGCAGCAGGATCAATAATCCCTTTTTTAATCGTACCCACAACATCTCCACCAGCGATCAATGCTCCTGAAGCCTCGAAGATAGAAGCAACAACAATAGCTCCCCCAATCGTAAGTGCTCCAGAACCAACGGCAGGTCCAACATTGTTTGCAACATCATTTGCTCCAATATTCATAGCCATATATGCACCAAATACTGCTGCCAGTACTAAAAATCCACCATGTGTCGCTTGCCCTACGATACTATTTGCATAAAAAGCTACACCTACGGCAAACCCTGCTCCAAGCATCATTTTAAAAGTGTTATTCATTGATCTTCCTTCAATTGTATAAGTTGATAGAAGTATAGAGGAAAAGTATTACAATTTTGTTACTAAAATGTAATAGGTTGGAAAAGAAAAATTATTTGGGAGAGTTGTATAAAAGACGAGGTAAAACCTCGTCCTAAAACAAGGGGAGGAAAGGTCTTACCAGTTAACTTCTGCGGTTAACATCACTGCATCTGTTTTGGTTTCATCTTCAACTTTTTCATTAAGGTAGTTGGCAATAAATTCAACATTTTTATTGTATTTATATGCGATACCCGCAATACTTCTTTCTCTGTTTTCACCTGCATCTAAATCAAAGTTATCATATCTACCGATAATATTCCAATCATTTGCAAATCTAAATTCACCATTGACTGAATATCCATTACCCTCTTTATCTACACCACCATCTGTCGCTTCGATGTATTGTGCTGAGATCAAGAATTCTGGTTGATTATAGACTGCATGAAGTCCATACCATACAAAATCTGTACCTTTTTCTTTATAGTTAGTATTGTACTGACCAAGGAATGAAACATCTGCATAGGTATCTGACGCATGTACATGTTTTTTACCTGTACCAAAGATATGACCTGTAAGTCTCCACTCTGCACTTAAGTTTTTGTTGTCTTCTGTTTTACCATGGTAACCCTCACCATTATAAACACCAAGTTCAGAAGAGAAAACTTCTGTTTTAGTCTTGAAGTTAATTCCAAGGTCAGCAGAGTTTGTAAAGTGTGCCCCATTGTGTGCTTCTACAAATACTTTAGATATTGAACGGTAGTTCCATCCATGATGCTCTTCATAATCAATCCAAGGTCTGTGTGCTTGACCTATCTCAACACTTGTAAACGGAAGTACATTGTCTAGGTAAAGGTATGCATACTTAAGTCTTACTTTCCAGTCTCCACTCTCTTCATGGTGTGTATCAAGTGTGATTCTAAAGTAATCTTTAGGATTTTCATTGAAGTACCCTTTTACTTGAAGGTAGTTTCTTCTCGTTTCAAATTTGTTTGTACCTTTTTCACTGTCACTCACGAAACCAAGGTAATGTTTACCAGAAAACTTAAGTACGCCTGCTTTTGACTTTACTACCGTTTTTGGTTTTTCATGTATATCTGCAACAGCTATGACTTGTTTAGGAGAAGTTTGTTTCTTTTGAACTTGTTTTACTACTTTAGCTTGTTTTTTTTGTGTTGATTTAAGTTGTGTGTTTTCAGCTTCAAGTTTAGCTAGACGCTGACTCATTTGTTTCATCATCGCCTTCATTTCTGCGATATCTGAACCTGTGTCTGCACTAACACCTGTAAGTGCTAATGTTGTGATTGCCACTGTTGAGAGAATGATTTTTTTCATTTTCTATCTTCCTTGTTTTAGTTTATGCGGGAAGTATAGAAAAAATTGGTTACAAATTGGTTACAAGGTATTCAATTACTCATTTGGATATGCAGAAAATTTAGCACCCTTAGCATCTAAAAACTCTACCATTCTTTTTTGCCCTAGTTTTTTAGCATAATCTTTAGCAGACATCCCTGATCTATCGATAGCATTGACATCTCCTCCATTGGAGATAAGCAATTCCATCATATTTTGATCATAAAAACACGCAGCTAACATAACAGGCGTAATACCAGATTTACGTTTTGTACTATTCAGTTCAAAACCTTTATCTATACAATACTGTATGATCTCTTTACGTTTAAACTTGATTGCCATGTCTAAAGCAGAAACACCTTCGGAGTCTGTCTGCATCAAATCTACACCATTGTCTGCAAAAAGCTCTAACATCTCAATGGATGCATATTTTCTTACAGCATAAAAAAGTGGTGAAATTTCATCATAATCTTCTAATTCATACTCTTCACCTATAAGTATAGGCTTATTAAGGTCAGCACCTTCTTTAATAAGAGATTTCATTTTTGCAACAGAATCATTCTCTATTGCTTCAGTTACTGGATTCATATTTTGTCCTTCAATACGCGTATAGTACTATTATGACAATAATTTATAGAAAGCATATTAAATAAGACAAAAATAGTCTTATTTATTTGCAAATGGGTTCATTCCACCCATCATTCCCATCGCTTGTGATTTTTTATTATCTTCTACCATTTTAGTAGCATCATTCATCGCAGAGATAAGTAGTATCTGCAGATACTCTTTATCTTCTAACATTGTATCATCAATATTGAGGTCAATCACTTCACCTGCACCATTGATAGTAAGCTCTACAAGCCCACCACCTGCTTTTGCAGTAAACTGTACATTTTTTGATTGTTCTTCTATCTCTTTGGCTTTATCTTGCATCTGAGACATCATCTCAGACATCTTGCCCATGTCAAAACCTTCAAACATCTTATTCTAAACCTTCGAATGCTTGTGCGATACCATTATCATCATCTAAAATAACAATTTTAGGTTTATAGGCATCTGCTTCTTTTTCATCCATAGTCGCATAGGCGATAATGATTATTTTATCTCCCTTATGTACTTTTCGAGCCGCTGCACCATTTAAACAGATATCTCTCTTACCTCGTTCACCAGGGATGATATAAGTAGAGAAACGTTCACCATTATTGACATTTACAATATCTATTTTTTGTCCTACACGCATATTGACAGCATCTAAAAGCTCTTGATCAATGGTGATAGAACCTACATAATTAAGGTTAGCATCTGTAACCGTTGCTCTATGTAGTTTAGAATAAAGCATAGTAATGTTCATAGTCATTTCCTATTGTGTTAAATTGTCGGGATTATACCAAAATCCCACCTATATTCATATTATACTGAAATTGTGGAGAAATTGGGAAAGTATGCAGGTGTGCGAGTGCACACCCAAAGTAGTATAAATTATTTAGCCATTGATGCAGGCGTTACTGCTTCGCCCCACATCTCTTCAGGGATAACATAGTCTTGAACAACATTTCCGCCAATGATATGCTCATCAACAATTCTATCGATCTTCTCTTTAGTTAGACCTACATACATTGTATGTCCTGGCTCTACTAACATAACAGGACCTTGCTGACAACGGTTCAAACAACCTGTCTGAATAGGCTGTACTGTTCCAATAATTCCCTTCATCATAAGAGACTGTGCCAAATGTTGAAAAAGTTGCTGAGATTCTGGGTCATTTTGACTTACACAACTTGGTTTTGGCATCCCTGGAGGTGCTGACTGCTGACATTTGAATATATAGAACGCTGGTTGTGGTACACCTTGTATCATAGTTCTTCCTTTAGAAAATAAATTTTTAATTGAGAGTATTTTACTCCTATTTGCTTAATTCTTGATAAATATCAATTTAAAATTTACTTTTTTTGATTATAATTCTCTTAATCTATACACAGAGGAAAATATATGAAATATCCTGACTTTTTTGACAAAGTACCTAGCATTAGTCTTCAAGACCCTCTTAGTGATTTTTTAGGCGCCTTCGAAGAAGGAAAAATGCAAATAAGCTATTTGGAGTGCGTGAAACTCGCAGGTCACTCTTGCCCTACCGTAGCGGGAGCATATCTTATAGCACTACATGGGCTTAAGGCACTATATGGCACTGATCTTCCCAAAAGAGGAAGCATTCATGTCTCCATGAGAGAGAGTGAAACAACAGGTGTTACTGGTGTAATTTGTAATGTTATCTCATTCATCTCAGGTGCAAGTGGAGCAAGTGGATTTAAAGGCTTGAATGGCAACATGGCAAGAAACAACCTTGTTAGCTACGACGTACCTATGGATGGGGAAGTAACACTCACACGTACAGATACAAACCAGAGTGTTACGCTGAGTTATGACTCTTCTATGGTACCAGGTGACCCTATGATGCAAGCCCTTATGGGAAAAGGTATGCAAGGGACGGCAACTCCTGAAGAGAAAAAAGAGTTTGGAAGACTCTGGCAAGCACGTGTAGAAAAAATTCTACTCAGTACAGATCTTTGGGATCAAATGATAACCGTAAAATAAAGAAGGATATATAATGATAATCTCACAATTTATGACACAAGAACACCGAGACTGCGATACAGAGTTTGCAGCAGCAGAACAAGCGGCAGCGAATGGTGACTGGGCAGAAGCAGAGACAAAGTTTTTGGCTTTTTCAAACGATACACTTAGACACTTTAAAAGAGAAGA
>CAZXGY010000078.1:0-6101 GCA_964640455.1 uncultured Sulfurovum sp. | reverse complement strand
TGTATACTTAAGTATTCTAATTTAAGTGGGCTAAACATGAAAAATATACTTATAACTTTTATACTTCTGTCAATGTCATTCTCTGCTGAGGTAATAATGAAAAGAGTAGAAAAAGTAAAACCTGAAATTTTATTACCCATACACAGACCTATTAGACCTATCCGTCCCATACGACCGATTGTAAATACGGGTATTGTCTACCAAGATAATTATTATACTGCTAACTGTAAAGAGTATATAGATATCTTAGCCCAAAAAGATGAAGAGATTTTAGCCCTTAAAATTAAACTTAAAAAACTACAAAGTAAAGAACAACAAAAACTTAGTAAAACATTGAAAAAATCATACGAAGAAGAGCTTGAAGTATTTGAAAATAGAAAAAGCAGCATAAAGACAAAGAGTAGTGTGACTATTTCTGATGAACCTATAGAGTGATATAGTTAACTAAGCCACGTAGCTATACTTTTTAAGTAAAATTTATCACTATACTTTCAACGATGAAGGAAACGCATGTTGTGTATCAAAAAAATATTGTTATTTACTTCTGTTTTATTTTCGGCGATACTCTTTTCAGCCTGTGAAAATAAAACCGAAAATACCCCAACAGTGATTGAAGAAAAACCTATCGCTGTAAATGTACATACACTCAAACAAGAAGCATATGCTATTTGGGTAGATTTTTCTGGTAAAACACAAGCTGTAGATGAAGTAATGGTGATTTCACGTGTGACAGGTGAACTAAAAGAGCGTTTTTTTAAACCAGGGGATAGTGTAAAAAAAGATCAAGTTTTGTTTAGCATTGACAAGAGAGAATATCAGGCCATTTGGGATCAGAAAAATGCTAACTTGCAAAAAGACAAAGCGAGTTTAAATCTTGCCAATGCCAATGTAAAACGCTATAAACCTTTGGTAGATGAGCAGTTGGCTCCTAGAGAGAAGCTTGATGAGCTAGAAGCTACTAAGCAGCAACTTGAAGCAACGATTAAAGCTGACATCGCAGCACTTGACGCGGCAACATTGAACTTAGAGTACTGTGATGTCAAAGCAAGTATTGATGGACAGATAGGTAAAGAGTTGGTACTGCTTGGGAACATTGTCAACACAGGTACTGAGTTAGCAAAGATAGTCCAAACAGATTTCTTATATGTTAACTTTAATCCTAGTGCACACGAAGTAGCACTTATCAAAAAATATAAATCTGCAGATAAACCTAAAGTAAAAGTACGCTTACGCAGTAATAAACGTATGGGTATTGAGTTAGAAGGTGTCATAGACTTTATAGACAATGTGAGTAATACGTCTACAGGAACGGTTGCCATGAGAGCTAAAATAACCAATGATAAAAAACTACTTTTCCCTGGTACCTTTGTAGAGCTGAAACTTTTTGTGAGTGATAAGATCCCTGTTTTGGCTGTGCATCCTGATCAAATCTCTCAAAATCAACAAGGGAGTATGTTTTTGTCGTGAATGCTAAAAATGAGATAGAGACAAAACAGGTAAAAAATACATACTCCAATAATGATTTGGTCATTATTTCTGAAGGATTAGAGGTAGGAGATAAGGTGATAGTAGGGACAATAAATGCTTTACGTAATGGGACAAAGGTCTCGGTGAGTGAAGTAGAAAATCCTATAAAAAAATAAGGTAAATAATGTTTTCACTCTTTTTTATTCGTAGACCTATTGTTGCAAAAGTGATCTCTATTTTTATCGTCCTCATAGGGCTTATTGCACTTGTTGAACTTCCTATTGCACAGTTTCCTCAAATCGTACCTCCTACCGTACAAGTGAAAACATCTTATACGGGTGGTTCTGCTGATGTGGTAGAACAAGCAGTCACTTCACCCATAGAGGAACAACTTAATGGGACAGAGGGGATGATCTATATGGATTCAACCTCTTCTTCTGATGGAAGTTCTACGATTCGGGTCTATTTTGAACAAGGGTATGACCTTGACTTAGCAGCAGTAGATGTACAAAATAGAGTAGCACTGGCAATACCTTTTTTACCAGATGTTGTGAAACAAAAAGGTGTAAGTACTAAAAAAGTTTCTTCTTCGATGGTACAGATATTGACAATCACTTCTTCTGATCCTACACATGATTCACTCTTTTTATCGAACTTTGCTTCTTTAAATATTATGGAAGAGTTAAAGCGTATAGAAGGTGTGGGTGATGTACAAAATATGGGTGAACGAAAGTATGCCATGCGTATCTGGCTTAACCCTGACAGACTTGCAGCGTTGGAGTTGACAATTAATGATGTCACCCAAGCGATAAAAGAACAGAATTTACAAATAGCATTAGGAACCATAGGCGATACAGCAGTAGCAACACAAAATAAGTTTCAATACACCTTGGTTTCAAAAACACGTTTGGATTCTAGTAAAGATTTTGAAAAAATAGTCATTAGAGAGAATGAAGATGGCTCAAAGGTACGTATCAAAGATATCGCACGGGTAGAATTAGGGGCAGAATCTTATATTTGGTCTGCAAGACTGAACAACAAAGACGCAGCACTTTTAGGTATCTATCAACTTCCTGATGCTAATGCTTTGGATGTAGCAGAAAAAGTACAAGCCAAGATAGCAGCATTACAAAAGCGTTTTCCTAAAGAGATTTCTGTGGCACCTACCTACGATACCACCAAGTTTGTAACGGTTTCTATTAAAGAAGTAATCATTACATTGATTGAAGCATTAATTTTAGTCCTTTTGGTTGTGTATATTTTCTTACAATCGTTTAGAGCAACGATTATCCCTGCTGTGGCTATTCCTGTTTCTCTCATAGGTACCTTTGCTATTTTGATGGTGGTAGGTTTTTCCATCAACACACTTACGTTATTTGGACTTATACTCGCCATTGGTATTGTGGTGGATGATGCTATTTTAGTGGTAGAAAACGTAGAAGCAAATCTTGCTAAAAATACAGATATTACACTTAAAGAGGCAACATCAAAAGCGATGCAAGAGATATTTACCCCTGTTATCTCAACCACTTTAGTGCTTTTGGCGGTATTTATCCCTGTGACATTTATCCCTGGGATTTCTGGGGCACTATATCAACAGTTTGCTATGACTATTGCGTTTGCCGTTCTTATCTCTTCTATTACGGCATTGACACTCTCTCCTGCATTAGCAGGAACAATACTTCGCCGTAGAAGAAAAGAAGAAAAGAATATTGTCTTTCGGAAGTTCGACCAAGGCTTAGATGCCTTCAAAGTAGGGTATGAAAAGTTACTTAGAAAACTAATTAAGTTTTGGTATCTACTTTTGGTATTATATCTGCTGTTGTTGGTGGCAACGTATGGGGTATTTAAACTTTTACCTACAGGGTTTCTTCCTGATGAAGATCAAGGAACACTTGTTGCTTCTGTCTCTATGCAACCAGTAACCACCTTGCAAAAAGTAGAAAAAGTAGCACAAGATGTAGTCAAGATTTTAAAAGAGACTGAAGGTGTAGCTGATGTAATAACGATTAACGGATTCAATCTTATTACAGGAGCGATGGATTCTTCAACAGCCACTCTGTTTTTAGTGCTTGATGATTGGGACGAGAGGAAAACCCCTAATCTTTCGATTAAAAGTATTATTGCAAAAATAGAAAAAAAGACAAAAGAGAAAATATCTTCAGCGGGGGTACGTGTTTTTAGTCCTCCTTCTATCCCTGGGCTTTCTGCGGTAGGTGGGTTTGAGCTTAAACTACAAAACCTCAATGCTATACCTCTAGAGCAATTTGAAAAAGAGGCAAGAACTTTTATCAAAAAATTGAATGCCGATAAACGTATTATGATGGCTTACACCATGTTTAATGCGAGCTACCCGCAACTCTATGTCGATATTAACAGAGATAAGGTTTTCTCACTAGGGTTACGTCTGAGTGATGTTTTTGCCGTACTTCAAACCTACTTGGGTTCGTATTATGTCAATGATTTTAATAAGTTTGGAAAAACCTATCGGGTCTTTTTACAAGCAGATGAACTCTTTAGAACTAATCGTAATGATATTTCTCAATTTTTCGTGAAAAATAATAAAGGGGAGATGATACCACTTAGTACAGTCGCACGTATTCAAAATACATCAGGGGCGAGTACTATTACACACTTTAATGCGTATCAGAGTATTGCTATCAATGGTGTCCATAATATTAAAGAAGGCTATAGTTCAGCTGATGCTATTACCGCTATAGATGAACTTGCAAAGAGTGCATTGCCATCAAATATTGGGTATGAATATTCGGGGATGACTTTACAGGAAAAAGAGGCAGGAAATGCAGCCATATTTATTTTTATACACTCTCTTGTCATGGTGTTTCTTTTCCTCTCTGCACAATATGAATCTTGGATGACTCCGATGATTATAATGTTACCTATTCCTGTGGTAATGTTTGGGGCATTGGGAGCCAATATGTTAGCAGGACTTCTCAATGATACCTATACGCAGATAGGGTTGGTATTACTCATAGGTATGTCTACAAAAAATGCCATACTTATTGTAGAGTTTGCCAAAGAGCTTAAAGAAGCTGGGGAGAGTACCATAGAAGCTGCTATTAAAGCGTCTGGTTTACGTTTACGGGCTATTTTAATGACAGTTTTTTCTTTTTTACTGGGAATCTTGCCACTGGTTTTTGCTACAGGAGCAGGGGCAGCATCAAGACAGTCTTTAGGTACAGCAGTCTTTGGTGGAATGTTAATGTCAACACTGTTGACCTTTTTACTTACGCCTGTACTTTTTGTGGTGTTAGAGCATTTAAAAGAAAGATTTACAAAGGAAGAAGTATGAAAATAAAGTTTCTGTTTTTAAGTCTAGTATTACTCACAGCTATAGAAGCAAAACCACAAGTGCTTACCATCGATGAGATGATAGAGATCTCCTTAACACATAGTCCAGATATAGACATAGTACGTTTTGATTTTAAAGCAGCACAAGAGCGTATAAAATTTGCAGAGGGGGAGTTACTTACCTCGTTTAGATGTAGAGGTAAGTAGTGGAAAGCAGTATGCAAAACTCAGACATCAAAGTGGGGGAAATATAGATACGTTAAAAGGTAGTTTGGGTGCTTCTCAGCTTCTGTATGACTTTGGTAAAACAGCAGGTAGAGTGATGGGTTCTACACAAGAGGCTCTTGCATTAGAAGCACAGATGCAACAGATTATTTCAGATAAGATATTTTTGGTGAAGCAGAGTTATTATGATATTCTGAAAACCAAAAGTATTATTGATGTGCAAGTGAAGAATGTGACTTTACAAAAACAACAATTAAAGCGTGCTCAAAAATACCTTGAAGCAGGGATTAAAACAATTATAGATGTTTCCGATGCTCAAGTACAGGTAGAGCAAGCCCAACTTGATCTTAAAAATGCACAATATGATCTTGAACTTAAACGGGCAGTACTTGAAGAAATATTGGGATATGTACCCTATCATGGTCACTATGTAGTCTATAGTCAAAAGCTTAATATGCAAGATATAAGTAAGACCCTTCCACGAGTTAAGACTTCTTTGCATCAGTTAGAACTTTATGCGTATAAACATCGTTATGTATTGAGTGCATCAGAGTATTATGTGCGTGGAGCAGAGTAAATGTAAATGTTTCTAGTAGCGAATATTATCCTACCCTCTCTCTAAATGGAAACTATGAAGCACAGCATGTAGATAGTTCAGCGTTGATGATTACCCCTGAGAGACAAGGAGAAATTTCTGTTAATATGTCTTGGAATATCTTTTCAGGGTATGAGACTGATGCTTCTGTACAAGAGGCAAAGATAGGTGTTTTAAAAGCAGCTTCACACGTGCAAAGTATTACGTTAGCTATCAAAAGAGATGTCTTGGAGTCTCATATTTCGGTGCGTAAAAGTAGAGATAATGTAGTACTCTCTGAAAGTATTTCAAAAGCCAGTTTAAAGAAATTTGAACAAGCAGAGAAACGCTATGCAAATGAGCTTTCTGATTATGTAGAGTTGCAAGATGCACAACAAGGGTATATTACATCACTTTCAGAAGTAGTGAAAGCGTATTATGATTATTTTATTGCTATGGCAAAACTTGATCATGCCATAGGAAAATAGGACTATTTAAGTCGAGTAGGTTGTATGTATGCATC
>CAZXGY010000077.1:0-6177 GCA_964640455.1 uncultured Sulfurovum sp. | reverse complement strand
TATATTTAGTTCCTAAAAATACAAAAACTGACTACTGGTATAACAATTATTATTTAAAAAATAAAGAAGCATCTTCACTTTCAAAAAGTACGGTGCAATATATAAATGCAACCCATCTAAACTTAGAAAAGAACTTTGCATTTTATGGTTTGGCTACAGGAACATACTATATCATTATAGAATCACTCTATCCTGCTTCTATTGCTAAAAATAAAAAAGTCTATATTGCTAAAAAAATCAATGTAGAAAAATATAAAAAAATCATGACTGTATTTAGTAAAAAGCTTTAGGTAAACCATAATATATAATGTTTAATGTACCCAATACTCTAGCTTTTATTCGTCTCTTACTTGCACCAGTAATGTTTTTTCTACTGGTCAATCGTGACAGTACATTCTTACAGGGTATACACTATAGTTGGCTAGACTATATAGCTGCTTTTATTTTCGTAGTGGCAAGTGCCACTGATTTCTTTGATGGATATGTTGCACGTACGTTCGATCAAATAACAACGCTTGGTAAAATACTTGATCCACTTGCAGATAAAATGCTTACGCTTGCAGGATTCTTAGGACTCATGATGCTTGACCGTGCATCTGAGTGGGCTATTTTTCTCATCATTACACGTGAACTGTTTATTACGGGACTTAGAGTCTCAGCTGTAAGCCAAGGTTTAGATATAGCTGCATCTTGGATGGGAAAAGTAAAAACAGTGGTTCAAATGGTAGCAATAGGCTTTTTACTTATGAAGTGGCCAGGTGCAACACTTTTACTCTGGACTGCTGTAGCATTAACCCTCTACTCAGGTTATGAATATGTTCGTGACTTCTTCAAAAATACCCCTATGTATTAATTGATTAAAATTTAATCAATCAACTGCTCTTTATACTAAAGAAAAAATTGTACAATCACGCATCTTATTATAAAACAAGGAAACAAGATGAAACTTACAAAACTTTCTTTAGTAGCTGCATTAGCAGTTTCTTCAGCATTCGCAGGTGGAGATATAGCTCCAGTAGAACCAGTAGTAGCAGCTCCCGTAGTTGAAGCAGCAGCATGTAACTCAAACACAACAGTATCTGGTAAAGCTCAAGCTTACTACTATACTACTGATGGTGTTGATCTTTTTGATTCTGATAGTTCAGCATTTGCAACTGCAGTAACTTTAGATGTAAAACATAACTTTACAGAAAACATTGCAGCTAACTTTACAGCTGTTGGATATGCAAACTTAATGAGCGAATTACCATTTGGTTACTTCGAAAATGATGAAGTAGGTGCTTACCTTAATGTTGCAAACATCACTGCTACTTTCGGTAGTACTACATTTGTTCTTGGTCGTCAACTTATTGATTCTCCAATGTTCGGTTCATTTGACTGGAAACTAGCTCCAAGTTCATTTGAAGCTTACACAGTTGTTAACTCTTCAATTACAAACCTTACTTTAGTTGGTACGTATGTGACTAAACTTAGATCAAACGATAGTGGAGACAACTTCATTGATCTTACAGATATCAATGATGGTAACAACTATGCTTTAGGTGCTGTTTATGCTACTGATGCATTGTCTGCAAGCGTATGGTACTATAACATCGATGCTGGTGATTACACACAAGTATACGTAGATGCTGGATATAACTTTGGTTCTGTTAACATTGCTGCACAATATGCTACTACTGACTATGCTGTTAGTTTAGATTCAGATGCATATGCTGCTAAAATTGCTACATCTGTTTCAGGATTTGACTTAATGGCTGCCGTATCTAGCACTTCAGATAATGGTGCTGGAATTGTGGAAAGAGATAACTTCTATACTTCATCTTGGAATACATTTGCTTCTACTATAGCTGAAGCTAATGAAGATACACTTTCTTGGAAAGTTTCTGCTTCAACTGAGCTAGCTGGTCTTAATGCTGAAGTTTCTTACGCTGCATATGGTGACGAAGGTTCTGAGCTTGACGTTATCCTTGGTTATGATGTAACTAAATGTATTAACGTAGCTGCTGTTTATACTTCAACTGATTATGATGTAGCTGTTGATGCTTCAGATGCTGAAGATGCTCTTGAGTTTATCGCAACTTACAAATTTTAATCAAAACTTGTAATCTCCCAGACATTGTTTGAATACTTCACTCTCCTATGGGAGAGTGTTTGGGAACTCTTCTTTATATATACAAACTTCCACAACACTTCTTTTTTATTCACTTAACATTTACACATATAATTATAAATTGATTTTGATATAGTATTACCAGTTCCCGTACCTAAGCACGAGAATGGTTGTAGAAATTTTTGTTTAATCTTACTAGTAGAGTCTCTCTAACATTTTATCTATTTTATTTTGAGCACGCTCTAAAGAGATAACAGACTTTTCAGAAAGTTTACCTTCTTCAGACATTGGTGTAGACATAAAACTTTTTATTGTACGTAAAAGTTCTTTAGTAGAGTCCATCTCTATAAGTGTTTTTGCATGATATGGAGTCTCGTTATCTTTGGCACCTTCAATATAAAGTATACGCTCTAGCTTTCCTTTTTGTTCATTAAATAGTACTTGATACATCTTAAGTGTTTCAAGTGTCTCTTTCATATGAAGATCTACTTTATCCATCTCTGTTTTACAATTTGATTTTTGTTCAGTATAAGCTTCTGCATCTTCAAGCTGTTTGGTAGCAAAATGTAAATTTTTACTCCCCTTGAGACTTACACGTATCACATAGATAAGTGCCATAACTACCAGTGCTGCACCACCAACAACTAGTCCACCATTCATAGCATCATCAGGACGCCCTACTTGTGTTCCAAACCATCCAAAAATTGACTGTAAAGTTTCATTAGAAGGCACTTTTGAAAGATTTAGTGGTATCCCAAGTTTTTGCATAGCAAAAAATCCTAAACCTGCAACAGTAGCTGCACCACCTAAAAGTGAATAGATAAATCCTGTAAACTTCCCACTAGAGACATCTTTTAAATACATAGGATCTAGTTCTTCTTTGGGTTCAAAAATTGCTATATTTTCATCTTCTTCTATACTCGTACTATCATCATTTTCATCTTCAAGTTTTTCAATGAGTAGAGTACAAGCATCCATACCTCCTGATTTAAGCGATACTTTTGCATCTTCATACTCTTTTAAATCACCTGATAGAAGTAGTTTACAAGCCTCTGTTTGCTCATCGGCATCTTTAACTATCTGCTTTGCTTTTTCTACCAAAATCAAAGCTTCTTCATGTTTTTTAAGCTTTTTAGGTGCAACAATTACTTCTTCGCTACCCTCTTCATTGTCTAAGGGTGTACTTTCATCAACACTATTTTCTTCTATAGATTTCTCCTCTACAGATTCATCTAAGAGTGTTAACTCTTCTTCTAAAACTTCTTTGTTTTCGTTCATCTATTTTATCCTTCCAAAGATTTATTCCTTTATTTTAGCGAAAAATTCCATTAATCTTTTGATAACAATCAATTTTTTACTACACTTGGCTATAATCTGTTAAAAATATTTAGGAATTTTATGGGCATTTTAATTGCACTTTTAGTCTTATCAGTACTTATCTTTTTTCATGAGTTAGGTCACTTCAGTGCTGCACGTTTCTTTGGTGTACAGGTAGATGTATTTAGTATAGGGTTTGGTAAACGCCTTTGGACAAAAAAGATAGGTAAAACAGAGTGGAGTCTCTCAGCTATTCCTTTAGGTGGCTATGTAAAAATGAAGGGACAAGATGACTCTGACCCAACAAAAGTAAGTGATGATGACGATAGCTATAACAGCAAAAAACCTTGGCAACGTATCATTATCTTACTTGCTGGTCCTTTTGCTAACTTTCTTATGGCATTCATGCTCTATTTTGCTATTGCTAACCTTGGTGTACCTAAACTTCTTCCTTATGTGGGTAAAGTAAGTACAGAGTCACCTGCTTTAGCAGCTGGATTACTTAAAGATGACAAGATTCTCCAAATAAACGGGATACCTATAAAATTTTGGGAAAACATAGGTGAACAAATTAACACTATCAAGGGTGATATAGCTCTAGTTATAGAAAGAAAACAAAAACTTATAGACTTAACACTCGCTCCTAAAACGATAGATGATCAAAATGTATTTGGAGAAAAAATAACCAGACGTATCATAGGTATCTCACCATCAGGCAAACAAACTACTGTTTATTTTGGTTTTATAGATGGAATAGACTATGCATGGAATGAAACAAAAAAAGCCTCCCTACTCATCTTCCAATCTGTACAAAAATTACTTACAGGTGTAGTTGGGGCTGACAAATTAGGTGGTATTATTACTATCGTAGATGTGACTGCTCAAGCTAGTTCTGCAGGTATACTTGCACTCTTTTTCTTTACTGCGCTTATTTCGGTCAATCTAGGTGTCCTTAACCTACTTCCTATTCCTGCACTTGATGGTGGGCATATTATGTTTAACCTTTATGAAATGATTACGGGTAAAACAGCCAGTGATAAGGTCATGATGTATATTACCATGGTTGGATGGGCACTGTTAATCTCACTTATGTTGTTGGGATTGTATAATGATATCAATAGATTAATTGGAGGATAAAATGCCAATATTGGACAAAGAACATTTAAGAGCAAACCTAGATGAAGTGATTTGGAACATTGAACAAGCCCGTATCACGGTGAGTGAACATCACATCGTTCAGCTTGTAGCTGTAGGTAAATATACAGAAATAGAAAACATCTCTACACTCTATGCACTTGGGCAACGTGCATTTGGAGAGAACCAAATACAACAACTTAAAGAGCGTATGGACACATTAGAGGAACTTCCTTTACAGTGGCAGATGATAGGCTCTTTACAGAAAAATAAAATCAATAACCTCATTGACTTACACCCTACTCTTATGCAGTCACTAGATAGCATAGAACTAGCAACAGAGCTTAATAAAAAACTTAAAGCTAAAGAAACTAAGATGAATTGTCTACTTCAAATTAATGCAGCCAATGAAAAGAGTAAATCTGGCTTTAACAGTGAAGAAGCTTATGATATGTACCAACAGATACTTGAGCGTTGTCCTAACTTACACTTAAAAGGTGTTATGACTATAGGAGCACATACAGAAGATACAAAGCTTATTCAACAAAGTTTTGAGACAACACATAGTATCTATGAAAAATTAGCTAAAGAAGGTGCTGCTATTTGTTCTATGGGGATGAGTAGTGATTACCAATTGGCTATTAAATGTGGGTCTAACTTAGTACGTGTAGGTTCTGCTTTATTTAAATAATAAGGTGCGTTAGCAAACGCACCCTACGATGCCTCTTCTATCTGGCACTTTTCACATACACCATACAAATTTATCTGCTGTTTTTTCAACTTAAAATGTTCATTATTTGTAAGTGTATGCAAAAGTGTATCTGTCTCTTGCATATGAGGCTTATCTTCTACATCACCACACTCTGTACATACAAGATGTATATGATCTTCTTTTGCTAATTCATATTTAGACTTTTTACCATCTATGGGTACTTCTACAAGTACCCCATTCTCTACCATAAGTATAATATTTTTATAGACTGTTGCTAGAGAAAGAGAGGGATGTGTTTTAACGACCTCTGCATAAATGTCATCTACAGACATATGTCCATATTTATCTATATTTTCAAGCAGTTGCATACGTTGAAAAGTTGCTTTAAGTCCACTCTCGTTGAGTAGTGTTGCATAATCTCTCATGTGTCTCCTTCATGATGTATCGTTAAATCTATCACTATAGATTTAACGATACATTCTCAAGCACAATGCTTGAGAATGTAAACCTATGATTATAGGTCACCTTCGTGTTTTGCAAGATATTCAGCAACACCTTCAGTGTCAGCTTTCATACCTTCGTCACCTTTAACCCAACCAGCAGGACATACTTCACCATGCTCGTTAGTAAATAACATTGTATCTACCATTCTGATCATTTCGTCAATATTTCTTCCTAGTGGAAGGTCATTGATTACTGCATGTCTTACTGTACCGTCGGCATCTATAAGAAAAGAGCCTCTAAGTGCTACTGCATCGTCAAGAAGAACATCGTAATCTCTAGCGATTTGCTTAGAAAGGTCAGCTACAAGAGGCATATCAACTCTACCGATACCACCTTCAGCTACTGGTGTTTCTCTCCATGCGAAGTGTGAAAATTGGCTATCTACAGATACACCAATGAT
>CAZXGY010000076.1:0-6194 GCA_964640455.1 uncultured Sulfurovum sp. | reverse complement strand
ATCTCTTCTTTATGTTTCTGTGACCATAATACAACACAACCAATATCATCAAAAAAATATGTATTATCATTTTTTGTAATAATCTCTGCTGCATAATTTAAATCTTCAACATCCATATTACAGTCAGAGCACTGATACTCTTTTGGGTGTATATCTATTGCCTGTGCTGTTGTATTATTTTTGGAAAAGTATTTAGGCCCTTTTTTTTCACCTAAAGAAAGTACCAACACAATGATAATAGAAACCACAACCACAAAAGTAATAATATTTATAAATACTTTTTTCATAAAAAAACTCCATTTTTAATATAATATACTGCAATATATGCACTAGATAACAAAACAAATAAACCTAATAATATTAATGATATTTTCTTTAATACTTTTGAATTTATCTTAAAAAAATAATACATAATAGCACTATCGATAGCAAAAAATACCCCTAGAAACAGTAATCCCCATACGAGATACCCCACATAATGATAGTGATCTTGTAACATACAAAATGGACACTGATGTGTAGGGAGTTCATAAATATAGGTACCAAACACATACACAACAGCATAATAAGATATGCTTGCAAATAAAATACTTGCCACAATCGTCAATAGGGCGTTATTTGCCCATATAGCTAGAACAAGTAAAAGAAATAACAAGTAGAAAAGTACAATAAGCTTAGGTATATCTAAGCCAAAAGGTAATCCATTTGCTCCTCCTGTTTGTCCAAATATCACGGAACAACAGCTCACGGGATTGCTTGTTTCTATATGGGTGAAGTAGAGCATATCTAAAGTAAACTCTGTACTTAGTAGTATAAATATAAACACAAAAAACCATGATTTTAATTTTAGATAAGGGTAGTTCTTTGCTCCCAAGTCTATGCTATTGACCGTTAACCATAAACCACTCAAAAATAAAATAATAATCTTTAGTATCAACAGAGGATTACCATAACCATTTGCCTTAATAACCCCTGCTCCACACATGGCTCCAGGTATGAGGTCTGAAAGATTATCTATTGTGTAAACAAAATAAGGTAGAAGCACGACTTTTAGAAGTATGACAAAAAAGATAATGGTCATCACTAAATAGGAGCGGTTTTCAAGTCTAAATTGGTCAGTTGTAAACGCATTAAAATTCCACTTTCTTAATAACCCTATTGTGACAATAAAAGCAACAAGAAGAAGTGTATAAAGAAGTGTCTCAGAAAGAAGATAAACAATCACTTCATTACTTAGAAGTATCTCATTCATTCCCGATGGCCCCATCACACATATGCACTACTTTACTGACGAAGGAAAGCTCTTCAAATAGTGGGTCATGTGTAGCAACAATAACCGTCTTACCCATCTTATGTAAAGAGTGAAGTATCTCAATAAATTTGAGTGAATTAGCTTTATCAAGATTGGCTGTGGGTTCATCACAAAGTATAAGTTTAGGTTCATGTACCAATGCCCTAGCAATTGCACAACGCTGTTTTTCTCCACCTGAGAGTGATTTCACATCTGTAGTTGCTTTATGAGAAATAGAAGCTAATGCCATACTCTTTCTAGTCATCTCTTGTATTGCTGTCATATTAAATCCTGAATGAATAAGGGTTGCCATAACATTCTCTTCTACACTCAAAGACTCTAAAAGATTAAAGTGCTGAAAAATAACTCCTACTGTTTTAGCCCGATAAGCAGAAGCATGTAAATCAGGGAGTTTGGAGATAAGTTCACCATCTACAATAATCTTTCCTGAACTTGGTTTGTCAAGCCCTGCGATAAGTGAAAGAAGTGTTGATTTTCCACTCCCACTTACACCACTTAAAACAACTGCTTCACCCTCATCTATTTGCATATCAATAGCCTTCAATGCTTCAAATGCCTGAGGTGTTCCCTCATTATAGATTTTATTGACATTGTTTATTTCAATCATCATAACATTGCCTCTTTGGGTGGAGTTACAGCTATCTTCCATGCTGGTATGAGTACCGCGGCCAAAAATGGCACTGCATAAAAGAGAAAAATTGATCCTAAAAGTCCAAATCCTACTACAGGAGTAAACGATACATTGTTTGAGAGATTGGCACTTCCTAAAAATATTTGACTCAAAAGTGGTGCATCCCATATAAATACATACAGATATGCCAATATCACACCTAAAACAAAACTCACTATAACAATAGTCAGATTTTCATAAAATTTCAATTTTAAAATATCTTTAATACTCCAACCTATTGCACGTAGAATACCTATCTCTTTTCGCTCTGTAGAGTAGACCATAGAGTAACGCTGGTAAAGTATAAGTATAAAGGTTGTTATAGTTACTAAATAGAGGATTAAAAAGAGTCCACCTTTATAGTTATAGAGGTTCTCATATGCTTTTTTAATCTCTCTTTTCTCAACGACCCTAACATCATAGAACATCAAGTGAAGTTTAGTGATGATATTATCCCACTCTGCATCATTGGGTACATTAAATGTCACATCCGTTACCTCATCTTCTTCCATACCAAAAATCTCTCGTGCAAGATCAATAGGCATGATAATCATATCATTGGCTATAAGATTAGCTTTGACAGGAAGTGTTTGAGATATTTTTACTTTTTTAAAATTACCCTTGGGGGTCTTAAAAGTAAAATAGTCTTTAAAATAATGTGCAGACAAAAACTTTTTAACACCTTCTCCTACCAGCATACTTTCACTAGATAAAAAAGTTTTAAGATCCACCTGCTTCACAAGTTTTTTTAATGCTTCACTATTTTGTTCATCAAAAAAGTCAATACCTACCACCAAAAAAGCATTTCCTCTAGGTGTAAAAAAGTACCTCCCATAAACTCTTGGAGCCACTTTAGCTACCCCATTAATCTCTCTTATCTTATCTATCCATTCCAAAGGGGTATTGACACTCTTTCCTGCCTGTACTCTAGTCACAGAAAAATCTGCCTGAGTTTTTAACGTACTTAAAAGTGAATGTTGTAAAGAGGAGGAGAGAAAAAGTACAGCACTTAAAAGAAAAATGATAATCACCGAGATGAGTACTGCACCCATATGTTTACTCTTTTGTTTAAAGAGAAGCAAGGTTAAAAAATGTAAAAAAGCACTCTGTGTCCATCTTTTACCTAGCATAAACAAAATCCATTTTATTGATAGAGAGCATCTGCGGATAAGCAGGATTATCCATTGTTTCACAAAACAGTACTCTTGGTTCATAATAAGCTACACTCAGTGATGCAGATGAAACCTGAGTCATACTACTGATATTTTGTAACATCTTCTGCGATGTCTCACCATCATGATAAATATAGTGTATAGATACCATACCTACTAACATCATTAATAATCCAAGTGATACAAAAAAAGGTTTAATCATCTTATTGTTCTATACCGTCTAATGCCATAACCATACTGTCAGTAATGTCATCAAATTTCACAACAGCTTTACCTTGATGTTCTTCTTTAAAAGCATTGGCACTTTGTTGTGTTTTAAAAGGGATGAGTTCATGTCCCATTGGTCCATACACATCAGAGTCTAGTACATAAAAGGCCTCTTTTGCAGATATAGCTTCAAGGGTATAATAATCACTGACTAGTATTTTGGAAATTTGTGTACGATTATAGATAAAATTGCCATCAAAAATATAATACTTCATCATATCTTTTACACCATCAAAATAGTATTTTTTCTCACCTATATCCATGGTAGCTACCCACTTTGGATATTTAGATACAAACATACCACAGACAGGACACTTCGCATCATCTAACACTTCTATATGACTACTATGGCTCTGCATACTTCCATTACTAATAAAATAGGCTACTGCCTCTAATTTACTTTTAGATAAAGAGGAACAGGCTTTAGAGTCTTTAATTTTTAGCATAATCTCTTCTAGCGTGCCTACAGGTTTTGGGAGTTTACTTTGTTCACACATGACCTTAGCAATGCGTTCACCTTTTTGCGTGAGTTTCATTACTTTTACGGCACTACTTGGATCTGCAAAAAGAGAGACTATACTCCATGAGACTATAAAAATAATTTTTTTCACACTAAACTTACCTATTCTTTAAATAAAGACCAACAGCTTGCATTTGTTTGCCATTCAGCCCTTTACAAAGTTTAGAACTCATTATAAATGCTTTTGCTTCAGCTGTTGATACAAAATTCTTATCGGTTTTCTGACACATCTTGCCATACATCATTTCACCTTTTTTAGCCATCATTGCCTGTTTTTTAGCAATCATCTTGCTGTCTTTATTCAAATCTGCTTTAGCTGCTTCAAGTGCACCCTTAAAATCAACCACTTTACCACCATTTGATTTAGCAAAATTCTCTGCATCAGCTTTCATACTAAATGCATACTTACTTGCTGCAGTCATGGTACCTTTTTTACTACTTCCTACTACATAGGTTGCTTTGTTGGCATCAATGAATTTTAGGCTCTGTGTATCTACCACTTGAATACCTTCAAGCTTGGAACCTTTTTGCATATCTTCGACTAAACAGTGAATGGAACAAAACTGTTTTGTTTTTCCTTTAACATGTGCAACGTGGTTTGTCTTAAAAAACATTGGTAACGTCATACCACATTCAGGACAAAAAGCTTTTGCTTTACCTTCTTGTAAAAGTGTTGCTTTTCCCATAGGTACAGACTGAAACATCTTCATCATTTTTTTAGGTTTAGCAGAGGTTTTCATCGCTGCTCCACATTTACCAGCTGCACATTTCATCTCAGCTTGTGAAAAACTTATCATTGTAGCTAATGCCAAGAATATTACTAACACTTTTTTCATATTTTAATCCTCATATCATTTTAATATTATAGTAATATATTAGTGTTAAATCAGTGTTAATAAAATCGATGAATCTCTTCCATAATATTTGCAAACTCTATATCGTCACCCTTCTCTTTCAAGAAAGCGATAAGATATTTTTCAGAAGCTTCCACACCTTCATTTTTTTCTATCTCTAACAGTTTTCCATACAACCCTGCAATAATCTCTAACACATGTTTAGAGATACTTTTTCTAGCAGCATGATACCCTATAATCTCACCAGTGTCAGTATCTCGTCTAGATTCAAACTCTGTAAATATCCAATAATATTTTCCATCTTTAGCAAGGTTCTTTACCACTGCATTAATATTTTTACCTTGCCCAATGGTTTCCCAAAGGAGTTTAAAAACCACTTTTGGCATATCTGGATGACGCACAATATTATGTGCCTTGCCCATAAGTTCTTCTTCTGTGTAGCCACTTACTTCCATAAAATAATCATTGACAAAAGTAATCTTTCCCTTTTCATCTGTCTCTGAGACAATATAGCGTTTTGGGTCAAGAACTATCTCTTCATTGATTGGTGTTGGTTTGGTCATCTTAAATCCTTTAGTTAGATTCTTCCATTTAAAAGTCTGATAAGTGCATCTGAAACTTCATCAAATTTTAATATACGTTTTCCACTGTACTCTGCTGTAAATTTTTTGGCTGCGTCTTCACTTTCAAAAGCCACTAAATCATCTCCTGCAGGTGAGGTTTCACTACTTCCGTAAACATAAAAGGCTGTTTCTGCATTAATCGGCTTTACACTTGCAAAATCAGTCACAACAATCTTTGAGAAGTCTCTTTCATTTTTAATACCCACATCAAACCATTTACCAGGTCTATGATAAAACTCAAACATTGATTTAGGGCTTGAAAAATAGACTGTTTTACCATTACGTGCTTCAATTTTGGCAACCCATTTAGGGTCTTTATATACAGCAATATGTCGCACAAGACAAGTCGTATTTTTATCATAATTTAAAAAATATCTCTTCTCAACTTTAAAAGGTTTTAGCTCTGCCTCAGCAAAGAGCATAGAAACCAACACAAGAATAACAGCTAATACTTTCATAGAAACTCCTTTATACCAAATCTTTTTTACTAAATATTCTAAAACCTAAAAAGGCAAAAAGTATCCCTAACACAAGAGGGTACACTATAGAGAGCATCACAAACATCTTCTGAGACATCATATCAAGTATGTAAAATGCCACAGGTCCCATCACTGTAAGTTCTGGGTCAAAAAGTGAAATGGCTGCTACCCTAAATATCTCCATAGGGTTAACCATAGCTATTCCTATAATAAGTTCCGTGTTAATACGTTGCTGCATCATAAGTGAGATAAGAGCAATATCGATAAATGCCAAAAGGAATATCCAGACAAAAAAAG
>CAZXGY010000075.1:4656-6261 GCA_964640455.1 uncultured Sulfurovum sp. | reverse complement strand
ATATATTAACTTCACTTGATGGACACAAATGTCCATCAAGTAACAAAGACTACAGCCCTTCTATAGTCTGTAAAATCTTCTGCAATAGACTACTCTAGCGATAAACACTACATGTAACCTTAGATTATATACAAGTAAAGTATTAAGATAATCAACCTCTGTTGGATGATTCATTCAATACCCTATATAGAATAGTTAAGTGATTTTGTAGCTTTCAATTCATAATTTTTGAGTTCTGATAAAGGAATCTCAAAAACTTTGGAAACATTTAATTTTAAGTCTTTCCAAAAAAGTTGTAGTGCAAGATTGTCTGTTTTATATATATCAGAAAAAATATCTGATTCTAAAACAATAACAACATCTTTAAGTGTGATATCTTTTAAAGGTTTAGCGAGCTTATAGCCACCATGTGCACCTTTTATACTTGATAGTAGTCCCTGCTTCTTTAACTCAAGTAAAATCTGTTCTAAGAAGTTTTGGGGGATATTTGCATTGATGGCTATCTCTTTAATTTTGAGTACCTTGTCAGTATCAATTGAACCTAACTCTTGTAGTGCAGCTATTGCATAAATTGTTTTACTCGATATTCCTACCATACATTAAAACCTTTTTCCTATTTATAATCGCATAGTATATCTTACATCTCTATACAAAAATCGAATAAAGTTTAATGATATGATTGAGTACTAGATAGTATTTGATAAATAATTAATATAGCACCTCTAAAAACCCTAGAGATATTTACCACATATATATTTTTCAGCCTTCATTAATACTATAGGTGAGACAACAAATTGCTAAAAAATATAGTATGCCCTTGTCCTAAAGTGTAAATATTCTAGGGTTTTTACAAGTGCCTATTTAAATTATTTGATGTAGTATAACAGAAAAATTATTTAATGTCAATAAAATCTATAGGTTTTATTTAAATAAAAATATTATTCTAAATTGAACTACGTACTACACACTTTATGCACATAGAATTATATATAATACAATAAATAAAAGGATCTATAGAATGAAAAAATATCTCTATTTTGGTGAAAATGTTTCTGGGTACGATATACCTGTAATTAATGAACGTGAAGCAAGAGCAGGTGCAGGGATTTTACTTTTACCTGCTATGACGTCTTTTCTTGTATTATTTTTAACCCATGATTTTACTTTTACTAAAATTTTTGTAACTGTATTCATGGTTGATTTTTTCATACGTATCTTTATTAATCCTAAATTTGCACCTAGTTTAATATTAGGACGCATAGCAATCCAAAATCAAACAGCTGAATATGTAGGAGCCCCACAGAAAAAATTTGCATGGTCCATAGGTTTTATTCTTTCTATAGTCATGTTCTTTATGATTGTTATTTTTGAAATTATGACACCCTTAAAAATAATTATTTGTCTACTCTGTATTGCTTTACTTTTTTCTGAGACTGCCTTTGGTATATGTTTAGGATGTATCATCTATCATAAGACACAAAGGAGTACATTGAAATATTGTCCAGGTAATGTATGTGAGATGAAAGAAAAAGAAGAGATACAAAAAATTTCTACTATTCAATATATGGTATTAGGATTTTTCTTTATAGGTTTATTTGCACTAAG
>CAZXGY010000075.1:0-4556 GCA_964640455.1 uncultured Sulfurovum sp. | reverse complement strand
AGTGCTAACGTAGCAAGAGGAGCGATGCTTCTCTTACATACATTAACGGTAGATAATTATTTCATTGCTGAAATGTAATCTGCAACAGCTTTGATCGCAGCGTCATCCATAGATGCAACTTGACCTTTCATAAGACCACCCATACCATGTTGGTTAAGTGTACCAGCTTTGTAACCGTTAAGTTGCTCAACAGTTTTAGCAGCATCTTGACCTGCGATGATTGCAGATTTTCCTAGAGCAGCTTTTTCTCCGTTTGCACCATGACAACCAACACATTTAGCGAAAGCAGCAGCTCCGTCAGCCATAAGTAGTGTAGATCCAGCGAGTAACATTGTGATTGCTAATTTTTTCATTTTAATTCCTTTTATTTATTGGGACTTCTTCCCATTTTATTTAAAGCTTTACATTATGTAAAACTTAACTTAAAGTTATAACAAAAATTTCCTTAACAAGAAGGAACGTTTCCTGAATCAGATGCATACTCATATGAGAAATCATAAATATGTGGTACATACTTATCTTTAAGTTTTAGACCTGGACAAACTTTAGCAGCTTCTTCAGCAAACTTTCCTGCACCATTAAGAGCTTCCCACTCATCTTGTGTATGTTTTGCAGCAAATTTAGCTCCAGAGAAACCACAAGATGCTTTCATTTTTTTCATGTAAAGCTTTTGACCTTTTTTCACATCTGCTGTTGCAGTTGTTGAAAACAAAGCTGTACCAAGTAAAGTAGCTAATGCTAATTTAGTAATTGTATTCATAAACTTAATCCTTTTAATTTTAAGATGTTGTATCATAACACGTAATTGTGAAAGTATTGTGAAGTAATAGTTTAAATGTATGAATATATTCTCCTAACTGCTTCAAGAAGTTACATATTATTCTTTACTATTAACACTTTGGTACTACGCCATCACTTGCGTATTTATGTGAAAATTCATAGATACTTTCCCACCATGATTTTTTAATTTTATTTAATTTTAGTTTTGGACATATTCTTTTTGCTTCTTCTACAAATTTTCCATCATCCCAAATCTCTTCCCATTCACCTTGTGTATGCTTTCTTGAGAACTTAACACCAGAAAACCTACAATATTTACGAAACTTTTTCTTAAATATCTTTTGCCCTTTTGCTACTCCCGATGCTGCAGATACTGATGTTGTTGTCATTGTCATTACTAATGCAATAATAAAAAATGCTACCCATAACTTTTTCATATTTATTCCTTTTGTTTTAATTATCCCTGTCCATAAAGATAACTTATATTGTACTACTTCAATTTGTCAAAAACCTTAAACTTATTCCAGTAAATATCTAACGCTTCATCTATCTCATTATTCGTAAGCGTTGTTTTCTTTTTTATACCATAATTATCTATAAACAAATTAGACATCACAGTAATATGTTTAGATGGATACTTTAAATAGTGTTTAAGCCCTGCTTTCATATTTTTCTCTCCACTGTATACCAATAGATAATTCATAAACATACGTTGCAAAGATGTTGGTAAATCTTTATGACATTCTACACAATTATTTTCATAAACATCTTGTGCAAAGAGTCCTGTACCCAATATTGAGAGTATAAATATAATTTTTACCATCTCATCTCCATTCTTGTCCCCTCATTTTCGACTGATTTAACATTTATAGAAATATTATACTCATCTAGTATGGTTTTTACAATGCTCAACCCTATACCAAAACCACCTGCTGAGTCATCAAATCTTAAATACCTGTCAAACATAAACGGTATTTTATCTTCGCTGATACCTATACCGCTATCCCATATAATTAACTCTCCTTGACGTAAGCTAATCCCTACTGTACCATTACGTTTATTATACTTAATGGCATTAGAAATAAGGTTGTCAATCACTCTAGTAAACTTACGTTTATCTGCATAAATTGTTGCATCTTCCAAATCTAAATCACATTCAAGTTTTTTTGACTGTGCAAGAATATTAAAATATTCTGCCCTATTATAAATGAGTGACTTAATCTCTATTAGTTCATTATTATTGTCTTGTTCTTGTTCCAAAGTAAGATACGTTAAATCTTTATAAAGAACAGAAACAGTCTTAGCTGCAATATTAATACGGTTTAATTTAACAATATTTTTTTCTATCATCACCTCTTTATCCATCATCTCTATATTGGCTAGTATGGCTGAAAGTGGTGTATTGAGCTCATGTGTTGTATCTTTTATAAACCTATCAAGTAGTACGATAGAATCACGCATAGGCTTTAAGAACAACTTAGCAAGATAAAGGCCAATAAGTATAAAAAATAAGAAACTAAAGAGTCCATATCCAAAAATATTTTTCCAAATATCAGATCTCCATATGCCATCATCTTCTACCTCAATGACTAAATACTTGGTACCCAAATAAAATTCATCTAATGTTTTAACAAAATGTATATGGTTATCAATAATATAGACTCCCTCATTAAAATGTACTTCTTCATCATCTAAAAGAGAAAATATTTGCATATGTTCAAGGTCATAAATAGCCGATTTAAAACGTGGATCACGAGGATACTCTATACGCTCATCAAAAAAATGATGTAGTACTTTCAGTCTTTTAGTCTGTATATAGGCATATTTGGAGAGTATAGCCCGTTGCTCTGCAAGCATTAGCTTTTCCTGACTCTGATAATAATATATAGCAAGCACACTTATGACAAGTATGATAATGGCTACATAAAGAGTAAGAAACCTATGGAGTGATTTTTTCTCACTTCTTAGAAATGAATTTGTAGCCTTGTTTTTTGATACTAACAATACATTCCTTCCCTATGATTTTACGAAGATTCTTAATATAAGTTCGTAAAGCTGTATCGCTTGGTTCTTCATCAAAGTCCCATAAATGTTTATATATACGTTCATGGGCTAACACTTCACCCTCAGTTTTCATAAAGAGTTTTAAAAGCATAGACTCTTTATTCCCTAGTGAAACAGTCTTATCATCAACAATGAGTTCATTATTTTTAATATCATATTTTACATTTTCAGAGATGCTAAGCAACTCTTTGGCATCGTGAAAGAAACCACGTTTTAACAGTGTCTCTACACGTATGAGTAGCTCTTTGAGTGCAAAAGGTTTACGAATATAATCATCACATCCACTATCGAACCCTTTTTCCAAGTCATCCACCGAGTCAAGAGAAGTAATAAAAACAGCAGGTGCCACCACATCTTGTTCTCTCGCTTCTTTAAGTAGATCAAAGCCATTGACACCAGGGGTATTTACATCTAAAAGAAGTAAGTCATATTTGCTCTCATAGAGTTTCTCCTGTGCTTCATATCCATCATAAACAGAGATGACATCATGCCCCTGCTCTGTTAAAAATTCCGTTACCGTTTCATTAAGATTTGCATCATCTTCTAATAATAATATTTTACTCATCTACACATACTGCCTAGCCCAACTTTCTAAACGTCCTGCACTTAGTGCTCCTGAGAGTCTATCTACCTCTTTACCATTTTTAAAAACAATAAGTGTAGGTATACTCTGTATATTGTATTGACTTCCAAGAGTCTGTTGCTCTTCAGTGTTTACTTTCACAAACTGTGCTTGTAGTGGCATAGCAAGTGCCGCCTCTTCAAAAGCAGGTGCCATCTGTAGACATGGACCACACCATGGTGCCCAGAAATCAACGACTACAGGTATCTCTGAATTGGCTAAAAAAGTACCAAGCTTATCGGCATCAACTGAGAGTGGTTTAGCGTCTAACAGTGAGTTTTTACACCCTCCACAGTTGGCTTTTGCATAACTCTCTTTTTTAGGTATACGATTTACTTTGAGACAATGTGGACAAACAACATTAATATTCATCGAATTTCTCCTTAATTTATAAGATATTTTATTTTCTTAGATATTATAGTAAATATAAATTAAACAATAGCATCTCTTGACGTTAGTCATAGCTTTAGTGAGATGAATTAAAATGAGGCTTTGCCTTATTTTAAGAAGAAAGGAAAAATGATGATGAAAGAACTTATTGTAGGTGGTGGATGTTTCTGGTGTACAGAAGCAGTCTTCGAAACACTTAAAGGTGTAAATGACGTAGAGAGTGGCTATGCCAATGGGCAAACAGACAACCCTACCTATAGAGACATCTGTACAGGTGAGTCAGGACATGCTGAAGTCATCAAGATTTCGTATGAAGATACCATCATCACTTCAGACACCCTACTAGACATCTTCTTTGTGGTACATAACCCTACTACACTCAACCAACAAGGTGCCGACAGAGGAACTCAATACCGTTCTACCATCCTCTACACAGACGAAGAGACCAAAGATGCAGCAGAAGGTGCACTAGAAGCAGCACAAGATGACTATAGTGATAAAATAGTCACAATCATAGAACCACTAGACTGCTATTACAAAGCAGAATCTTATCACCAAGACTACTACAGACAAAACCAAATGCAAGGGTATTGTATGGCAGTCATACCACCAAAGTTGGCAAAGTTAAAAGCGAAGTTTGGAAAAGAGATGGCGTAGGGCTATCTCCCTAAAAGATAAGCCTCGTTCCTCCTCTCCCGAG
>CAZXGY010000074.1:3245-6319 GCA_964640455.1 uncultured Sulfurovum sp. | reverse complement strand
ACTAAGTGATTAGACGGTGAGAGGTGGATTTACACAGTTTATTTTACAGTCCCGTAAGTTGTCTTATCGTAACTTCTTTTATCGTACTATCAGGTTTTCACCTGATAGTACTCTCACTACTTCTGAAATATTCGTTCACTATCTTTAACCATCGCATCAGGTACAGTAGCAATTGTCATAAACTCAGACATTTTAAGCAACGGGTACATAAATGATATATAGTATTTTGGGTCAAGTATTTTTGCTTTTCCATCCTCAATTAAGATAGGATATGGGAGCATAGCAGCATTATTTCTACCTATACGTTTTGGGAACTTTCTTGTTCTTTTCCCTAATTTTATTCCTATCAGTGTAGAGCCATTTTCAAGAGTTTGTCTGAAGAGTACATTTTTATTCTCTTTGATTCTTTCTAATAAGTCATCACCTGATGCTACTGTTATCATATTTTCGTAATGTGGCATACCATTCATAAATTGGTATTTTGGTAGTAGTTGGAATTTAAGTGCATCTTTTGAATTTTGTAATTTAGGAAACTTTTCTAACAGTTTAATAAGTATTTTATTGGCTAAAGATTCATCATACTCATCTTGTAAAAAACCTTTTGAGATATAAAGAGGGTTTGTAATACTGATTCTCTTCTCTTTACTATCTACCAAGACACGTAGCGTAGCCATAAAGCCTCTATTTGGCTTACTTGCTAGTGTAATGAGGCTAGAGTCTGTAAAAACGACAGAGGTTAAGTCTCCTTTTTTATTGAGTGGTGCAGCAGCAAGTACAGTAAAGCCAGCTGTTTTGAGCTTTTCTTCTACCTCTTTTACTTCCATATATTCACCACGTAAATAGGCAGATATACGACCATGTGTTACTTCACCAATCCGTGTATTGCCTAATGATTTTTCTTTTTTCTTTACATCAAATCTATGTGGGATATAGTTTGGTGGTACACGTTTAGAGAACTGGATGCCTCTTTTGCTTTTGCTTGTTCCTAAATCTATGGCTTTGATTGGTTTAGGTACAGTAGGTAGGGTAATTCTCACTTCACCCGTAGCAGTTTTTATAATTTGTGTTTTTGAAGAATTTGTTTTCTTCTTCACTTTCTTGCTTGTTACTGCTTTTGGAGCTTCGGCCTTCTTAGCCACCGGAGTAGCTACTTCTGCCACAGCTACCTTAGGTGTAGAAGGAGCTAAAAGTGGATTTACATTAGGTACAGCTTTCATACCAAGAGAGGTAAGGATTTCTGGTATTTCAATATCAAGTTTTTTTACAAGCATAACACGTTTCTCATCAGTGATATTGAGTGTATCAGACCAGTTTTGAAGTCTAAGCATACCGATGACTACTTTGTTTGTACCTTTTTTAATGTACATATACATGGTACAAGGAGCAAAAAGACCAGCTTCCGGTCTAGCACCTTCGTTGTCAAACATATTGTATGAGAACTCTAAATGACAAAGAGAGTATGTCCAGAAAGCATCATAGTCTTTAAGTACTTCTGCTGCATTACTTGTTGCTTCCATAAAGTTATGATATCCGGCTATCAGATACTCTTTATCTATGAATGCTTCTTCAAACTTTTCTTGAAATTCATCTATAAAGTCATCCATGTCTTCAGGAGCTTCAAACTCATATTCGAAGTTCATCATTTTCTTTTGAGGTAGTTTTGCATAAGGCATTATAGACTTTGTACCACCTAGCTCTTTTTCTATCATCGTATCTAGTTCAGCAAAAGTTGCTGTAAATTTCTCTCTCACTTCTTTATTGTCAATACCTAAGATATCTAGCATGACTTTAGGCTGTAAGTGTCCAACATGGGATTGCTTCTCATCAAGTTTTTTATGGATAATCATGTTAAATGGTGCAAACCCTGCCATACGTGGATCAATATTGAGTAGGGGAAGAATAGCACTGTCTTTAACCACTGACATAAAGCTAAGTACATCTAAGACCGTTGAACCATATTTTATTTTATATTGGTCATTGACACGTTTATGAGGATCTGTAAGTTTAAAGCCGATAGTTTTAAGTTTTGTTTCCAGTAGAGCATTATATTTCTCTTCTATATCTCCGTCTATTGTATAGAAAACTGCTAGCTCTTTAGTTTTTACAGTGTTTTCATTTGCAATAGAAAACGTGCTTATACAGAGTAGTGTAAAAGCCAGCCCTGACACTATTTTAATGAGATAATTCATACGTATCCTTTTAATTAAACATTCTTATATTGATATATAGGATAACATATAATCAATATATAAAATAAATTAAAATTATGATTTTTATTCAATAAAAGTGAAAAGCTACTAAAAGTTACTGTAAGATATATATATAAATAATATAGTATAAAAAGAAATTTTCTTCTTATACTATAGTTCAAGAGAGATAAATTAGTCTGAAATTGTTTTTACAGAATCATTTGCATTTGTAGATACTGATGTTACAGAATCTGAAGAATTAGTAGAAATAGTTTTTACTGCATCACTACTGTTTGTAGCCGTAGACTTCACTGAGTCTCTTGCATCGTTAGAAACAGTTTTGAGTGTATCGTTTGTTTGTGTTGCAATAGATTCTACAGATGCTTTCGAATCTGAAGATACAGATTGAGTTGTACTGTTAAGATCATTAGAGACTGTTTTAACAGAATCTCTAGAATCATTAGAAACAGTTTTTACTGTATCTGTGGCATTATCAGAGAGTGATTTTGCTGAATCTCTTGAGTTGTTAGAAACACTTTTAAGAGATTCAGTCGTATCTGTAGAAACTGTTTTGATAGAATCTTTCATATCTGTACCTATCGTTGTTGTACTATCTTTAAGGTCAGTAGTTACTGCAGTTAAAGAATCTTTTGTATCAGATGAAATATCTTTTGTTGTGCTTGAAAGGTCATTTGTAGTATTTACTTCCATAACTTTCATATCATCTGAAGCTTTCATAGAAGTGTCTTTAACATCACTACTTACACTACTTACGGTTCTTTCTGCAGATTTAGATGTTTCAACTGCACCATCTTTCATACTTGTTACAGAATCTTTAGCATCTTTACTCATGCTAATGGCTGCTTCTTTCATATCTTTAAACAT
>CAZXGY010000074.1:0-3145 GCA_964640455.1 uncultured Sulfurovum sp. | reverse complement strand
ACATTACTTAAATAAGAATACTAAAACATAATTTTAACGAATAGATATTTATTTGTGTAATAAAATATATTTTATTAATATTTTTATAATGAGAAGATATATAATAGATAAGTTGAGATGTGAAAAGAGAAGGCAGGTAAGGGGGGTTTATCTCCTTACCTGTGTAGAATATTTTTTAGTCATTAATAGTTTTTGCAGAGTCATTTGCATTTTCAGAAATAGTTTTTACTGAATTTGCAGAGTCAGTAGAAACAGATTTTACTGAATCGCTAGCATTTGTTGTCGTTGATTCTACAGATGCACGTGTATCTGTAGAAACAGTTTTAGCTGTATCATTAACATTTGTTGCTACTGTATCTACAGAATCTTTCGTATCAGTAGAAACTGTTTTTACAGAATCAGAAGAGTCATTAGATATCGTTTTTACAGAATCAGATGAATCGTTAGAAACAGTTTTAGCTGTATCGTTAGCATTGGTAGACACGGTGTTTACAGAGTCTTTAGCATCAGTAGATATAGTTTTAACAGAAGTAGAAGCATCATTAGATACTGCAATAGCAGAATCTTTCATCTCTTTAGAAGCGATAGTTGCAGAATCTTTCAAATCTTTTGTCGTATTTGTCATAGCATCTTTTGTATCAGTCGATACAGAAACTACTGTATCTCTAGAGTCAGTTGAAGCAGCTACTTCAGCAGTTTTAAGGTCATCAGATACTTTTACAGAAGTATCTTTAGCATCACTACTTACATTAGTCACTGTTCTTTCTGCAGATTTTGATGTTTCAACGGCACCATCTTTCATACTTACTACAGAATCTTTAGCATCTTTACTCATGCTAATAGCTGCTTCTTTCATATCTTTAAACATATCTCCAAAGTCGAAGTCAGCTTGAGCTGTTGTTAATAATGCTGCAACTGCAACACTTGTTGTAATTAATTTTTTCATAATTATGAATCCTTTTAATAAATTTTTATGATTGATATTAACAGTAATCATATAATACATTACTTAAAATATATATAATAATATTATTTTTTATGTATGTGTAGTATAAAATTACATCATATAATAATATTGTTTTATTTTAATATATAATAATGATAAAATAATAATATAATGAATTACTAATAGCTATATTAGAGAGAACTTGATACAATACATGATATTAAAATTAATAATATTCTTCAGTATTTTTGATGAAATGAAAAGGGATAAAAAATGAAAAAAGTGTTAGTAGGTTGTGCGGTAATAATGAATTTAGTGTATGGAGAGCCTTATACTCAAGCAGATAGAATTTTAGATATGCAAAAAATGGCACAAGCAATGCAAGATATTCAGGCTGGATTTTTTTATAACAATCTAGATATTGTAAAGGCTGGTGCAGAAGACTTGAAAAAAGCCATTGTAAGAGTAGGTCCAACACAAGCTGAACTTTCTAGTAAAGATATTTATGAAAAATGGATGAATAATAATACAGCTATGACACATCGTATTCAAAAAAATATTGAAAAAAGATCAGAGATTATTATTAAGCGTTTTGAAAATGGTGATCCGGTACAAGCACTTCAAGAGTATAGTAAAATTACACGTGAATGTATGAAATGTCATATTAGTTTGAGAAAGTGGTAGGAAATAATATGAAAAAAGCGATAATTGTAGCATTATTACTCAATGTAGCTGTACAAGCAGGTGATATTGCGCTTACGGGTACTGTTGTCTCTGATGGACAAAAAATGATAGGTAGTCGTTTTATGGGCTATGTTAAAAAGGTTTATGTCCGTATTGGTGACAGAGTGAAGCGTGAAGATGATTTGTATGAAATGGAATCAGCAGAGTTTGACATGATGAAAACACAAGCTGATTTGATGTTAGAGCAATCAAAGATAGTAGTAGAGTATTGGCGTGAGAAGTTACGTCAAGTAAATGTAAGAAGATCGCGAACAAAAAATAAAAAAATCAATGAAATTGATATTGCCGATATGGTAGATTTGGATGCTCAAGCAGCCAATATTGAAACCATGTTGGAATCTATGCAAATTATGGTTAAAGAAGCAAATATTAAAGCAAAACAGATGGCTAGTACCTACAACTATATTAAAATGAAAGCACCATCTGATGGTGTGGTTGTACAGAAAAATATCAAAGTTGGTGATATGATTATGCCAGGTATGCTTACTATAATGATTGTAGATACTGAAAATTTAGAGATAGAAGTTTCTATTTCAGAAAGTATTATTTCTAGAGTAAAAGTAGGTAAAAGAGTACCTGTAGAAATACCATCTATTAACTATAAAACAAAAGGTATTATTCATGCCATTGTACCAGATGCCAACCCGATGACTCATAAGATTAAAATGCGTATACGTTTTGACAGAGGATCAGATAATATCTTTCCTGGTATGTATGCAAAAGTAGTGATTAAAGACTAGTTAGCTTCTGTATATCTTTTCTTTCGAGCGGTGTGTAGACACATCGCTTTTTTAAAATATTCTATTTTCCCTTCCACAAACACACTACACCTTTCAACATTTTGATAATAAGTGTTATAATCTTCCTATAAAATATAGGAGAGTACTATGGCAAGTGTATTGTTACCATTAGCAAAAGGTTTTGAAGAGGTTGAAGCAGTTGCACTCATAGATGTAATGCGTAGAGGTGGTATAGAGGTTAGAGTAGCTTTTATAGAAGATGAATTACATCATGGACGCGTGGTTGTTGGTGGTAATGGTATTGGAGTACAGGCAGATACTTCCCTAAAAAATGTGATCTCTGCAGACTTTGATATGATGGTGCTTCCTGGTGGTTGGGGTGGTACCTATGCCTTGGCAGAAAACAGACGCATAATAGAACTTGTTAAAGAGTTTAAAGCAGACAAAATCATAGGTGCCATGTGTGCTGCTCCTTTTGTGCTTAAAAAAGCAGGTGTACTTGGTAATAACTATACGTGTTACCCTGGAGCTAAAGATGAGATAGACCATCCAGGATATAGAGAAGATATGAAAGTAGTAACGGATGGTAATGTGATGACATCAAGAGGTCCTGGAACTGCTGTATGTTTTGGATTGGCTATTGTAGAAAGACTTGTAGGAACTGAAAGTATGCAAGCTGTGAAAGATGGAATGCTCTTAGACTACTGTTAATATG
>CAZXGY010000073.1:4217-6339 GCA_964640455.1 uncultured Sulfurovum sp. | reverse complement strand
TACGGTTGAGAGTATTAAAGCGTTGAAACTAGAAGATATAAAAACATTTATCTCTACACATTTAGGATATAACAATGTTATTGGTGTTGTAGGTGGTGATATTTCATTGGGTGAAGCTACAAAATATTTAGAAGAGATCTTGGCACTGTTTCCAAAAGTGGAAACAACAGAGGTAGAAAAAGTCAAAGCATCGGCTAAAAAAGAGCTAGAGTATATAGAAGAAGATACACAACAAGCCTTCATCTTTTTTGGTGCACCTTTTAACTATGCCTATAATGAAAAAGATCAATATAAAGCAAAGATAGCAGAGTATTTGCTCGGTGGAGCAGGGTTTGGTAGCCGTATGATGGAAGAGATACGTGTGAAGCGTGGACTCACTTATGGTATTTATGCTTCTTTACGTCGTACAAAGCCGGTCTCTTACATGAGTGGATATATGCAGACAAAACTTTCTACACAAGCCGAAGCCAAAGCACTTATACAGTCAGTCGTAGATGAGTTTGTTAAAAATGGTATTACGCAAAAAGAGTTAGATGATACAAAACAGTTTTTACTAGGAAGTGAGCCTCTACGTACAGAGACACTTTCACAAAGACTTGGACGTGCCTACAATGACTACTACTATGAACGCCCACTAGATTTTGCTAAACAGCAGTTAGAGAAAATAGAGTCAGTCACACTAGACGAGATGAACCATTTTATAAAAGCCCATACTGAACTTTCAGAGATTACTTTTAGTATTGTCACCAAGAAAGAAGAAATGATAAAAGAGGAAGCAAAAAGTAAATAATATGTCAATTTGACATATTTTTACCTATCTTTAAAAAGCTTCGTTATAATTTATCTATCTAAATAATTGAGGTAGAGATGCAACATATAGAAATGGAAGAAGCCAAACAACTTTTCAAAAAACTTAAAATCCATACTTTACTTGATTTGGCACTCATCATCCCTACCTCCTATAATGACACCACGCTCACACTCAAACCAGAATTGGGAAAAATAAATACCTTGGAAGCGAAGGTTGTTGACTCTTCTGTGTATCAGGGAAAACTACGTGTGACTTTTACCCTTACACAGTCTGGTAGACGAGTATCCTCTATGTTTTTTAGGGTGACACCCTACCACCATAAGCTTTTTGAAGTAGGTTCTAGCCATGTTATACAAGGTAAGCTAGAAGAATACAAGGGCTACTGGCAGATGTCACAACCAAAATCCATTAAGCAGATAGGTAAGATAACACCTAAGTATAAGACTGTACTCAAAGAGTCTGAGATAGCTTCCCTGATAGAGGTTTATATAAGTGAACAAAATCTCTATAATGAAGGACTAGACTCTAAAGAAGTAGCTACTCTTATGCATAGTCATTTTCCTAAAAGTATGGAAGAAGTGTATGAAGAGGGCAAGTTTAAAAGTGAGTTTATCTCTGTATTTAAGTTTGTAGAAGCCTATAATCACATAAAAAAGTTAAGAGGAAAACGTGCAGACTTCCCTGCCATACGAGCCTTAACAGGAGACATACAACCATTTGTAGCAAATTTACCTTTTACTTTAACGTTAGAACAACAGACAGTCATAGCAGATATACAAAAAGACTTAGCTACCGAAAAGAAAGCTGCTAAACGTATGGTAGTGGGAGATGTAGGTTCTGGGAAGACGATGGTTATTTTAGCTTCTGTGATGATGTCACTCCCACATAAGAGCATACTGATGGCACCTACATCACTGCTTGCATTACAACTCTATGAAGAGGCATGTAAACATTTACCTAAAAGTGTCAAAATAGCACTTGTTATGCAGGGTAAAAACCAAGGGGATTATGTAGAAGCAGATTTTATTATAGGGACGCATGCTTTGCTTTATAAAGAAGATTTACCAGAAGCCTCACTTGTGATGGTAGACGAACAACATCGCTTTGGTACTAAGCAACGGGCAAGTCTTGAAGCATTAGTCAGTTCAGGAGAGAAGAAACCACACTTTATACAGTTTTCTGCTACCCCTATACCAAGAACTCAAGCCATGATGGAGTCTGAACTTTTAGATGTGAGTCTCATTACCACGACACCGTTTGAGAGAGAAGTACTCACACAGACTATGACTAAACCAGACTTTCCAAACTTAT
>CAZXGY010000073.1:0-4117 GCA_964640455.1 uncultured Sulfurovum sp. | reverse complement strand
AATTTACCATCAGCTCTTTTATACATGACTCTCATAAGTCCCTCTTCATCATTAAAGACGATGAATTGTCTTTTTTTCTCTGCTTTGAGTGCATCTATGGCTTCGTTAAAATCCATTGGTTTATGAAGTTCCAGATCCATAGGGACTATTTCTATGTCTTCAGTCTCTAGTTCTGTAACGGCTTCTGCTTCAACACCCATGTCCTTAAACGACATAATACGATGCCCTTTTATTTTGTCTGAATGTCGTCTGAGTGCTTTTTTAACTCTCTCTATGGCAAGGTCTATAGCGGCATAGACATCTTTATCATTTTGCGTGATTACGATGGTGTTTTTGTCTTTTAAATTTACGATGAACTCAACCGTAAACCCTTTTTTTTCGCTTTTTGAAATAACGGTATTTGCTGTGGTGATGTCAAGGTTGTATTTGTCTACAACATCGACAGCTGCTTGAGCATAATTTTTAATAGCTTCTGTTAAGTCAAAATGTCTACCTGTAATACTACGTTTCATAATAATTCCTTAAGTTTTAAGATATGCATCATCTAAGATGCATACTTAATTGTAACTTAAGATGCTTAATGAAGGGTAAATGGGTTAGCATTAGGAGTTTGAGGTGTAGGGTGTTGTACCCCTACAACACCATATATTATAATCTTTGTAGTGTCCGTCTATGGTAGCTAATACCTGAATCTGCAGACCATGCCACAGCATTAATTGCATTTGGATGCTCAGGGTCACGGTAATGCACGTAGGTATCTATGAGCACGATAGCCTCTTTTGAGTTAGGGTTGAGAATATTTCCTGTTGTTAGCTTATTTGTACAAGTAGAATTATTGCCTACATACTGTAGGTAGACTTCTACATAGTATCCTTGACCTTTTAAAACATTAGCAGGTAATGCGCCTGCACTTCCTGTTATCTTTTTAACACAGGTCTTTGCGGTGGCTGCCATGATGGCAAGTTCTGTGTAGCTTTTGGCATAAAGAATAGACTGCTCTTTTCTGTACTGTGAAGTAGTCTCTTGTACCATCTTCCCAGAGAGGTTCATAATAAGCCCTCCTACAGTTGCCATAAGAAGTATGACAAAAATAGCAGTAATCATGGAGAATGCTTTTCTCTTTTTTGTAAACATCATCGTATTACCGCCTTTTCTTTACAGATAGAGATAGTCTCATGGTCACCCAAACGTTCTACACTACAGAGCTTAAGGCGTATAGCATTGGTCTCTTTTCTAAATCTAAATACTGAAACATCAGTAAGAAGCACGGCATGTTTGCCATCTTTATAGTCATCACCCAACCAAGGCTGGTAGCCATAGTAAAAGACCAAATCGTAGACTTTAACAGTAGTATCTTCCAACGTATGTTCATTTTCAGGGACTATGGCAAAGGCAGAACTTGCTAGTTGGTAGAATTCTGTGTATATCATATCACCATTGACTCTATCTCCTCCTGTGAAATTTAATTTTTGAGTAGCATTAATATTGACCGGAAACATACAGCCACTAATCTTGTACATGCAATCTACATTATAACTATCAATAATACCGGTTCCAGCATTTTCTTTATAATCAGCTGTTCCCATAAACCTTAAGGCACGTGCTTGTCCACCAGCATATATGTCTGCAAATTTACTTGTATCAGAACCTGGGGTGTAAAGTGTGGAAAATGTTGAGGAATTTGATGCATTAATATCTGCAAAACCACTCCATGCAGGGTTTGCATAAGCTGAAAAGTTGTCATTGTCATAGCCTATCCACTCTAATGCTCTGTGTGAATTGAGTTTGTTCATCGGTACTTGTCTTGCATCGTACGCTGTAGGATTAGCTATAGGAGGAAAGGTGTATGTTGGTGTTGCATTTGTATCTCTGGCAATCATCGTTTTGTCTATACGGTAGGTAAGTCTGTTGGCAAGTTGGTTTATGGCAAGTTCTGTTTTTATGCCTCCATCATGGACAGCACGTTGCACGATATAAGACTCATAAACATTTGCAATAATACTAGAGCCTATAGATGACACAATGCCAAGCACAACTATCACAAATATGAGTTCCAACATCGTAAAGGCTTTTTGGATATTTTGTAATCTATACATTATATGCTATCTCTCTTTTTAGGAGTTGCTGCACCAATGTTACACATAAAAGAACGAAGTATAATCTTTTTATCGTCTACATTGCCAGACTCAAGCGTGACTTTGATACGTTTAATGTTGCTACTAGCAGGTTGTGTTTCAGTGTCATCAAAGAGTTTAGAAAATGCACATCCTGTAGTTTTACATGCAGCATAGTTTGAAGTTGGACTGTCATTAAAGTAGGCTATATCTGTACTGAGTGTAATGTCAGTATCCATATAGTCATCTTCAAAACTTTTGGCAGAAGTGCTTGTTCCATTTGCTATGCTCAAAGATGCACTTGCCCCATGAAAATCATCTACATCATCTTTGATGAGTTCTGCTTTAAGTCCTAAGACACTGTTGTTTCCATCTTGCCCTCCAAAGGTACCTCTTACAGAGGAGAGGTTTCCATCTGGTGTTCTTAGGTATGCTGAAGCTATAAGTCTGTAAGCACTGTCAATGTCACCATGTCCATTAGCTACAGTAAGTATATTGTTAGGAGAACCACCAGAGTCTATTTTGTATGAATTTGTATTTTTCTCATCCCATGCGTAGGTCATGAGTGTGTTGGCATGGGCTGCTGCTATGGCGATGGACTCTTGTTGAAATGCCACAGAACTACTTTGTGTTGCGGTACTTACCATAAGAGGTGCAGAGAGCATGACTATCCCCATAATGACTATGGCGAAAATAAGCTCTATCATGGCTATGGCTTTTCTTTTTGTTTTCAATAAACTATGCATTACCAGTTCATCCTTTGTGTGGTTTCACGACTTGACGCAGTGTCTGTAACATGTCCAGCTTTACCTACCCCAGCCCAAGATGAAGGCCCTATGAAGCGTACACGGTAGTAGTCTGTTGCATCATCATAAATGAGCCAAGGTACAGGCTTATATTTTACTTTTATCACAGTAGAACGTGAACTGCCAGCAGGTACAGAGATATTGATATCATTTTGCGTGGCAATTGCATCATCAAAATCTACATCATCATTGCTTAAACCTATGATATTACCATCAGCTGTTACGCTAGGTGTTGTAACTTCTTCAGCAAGATAACTCACGATAATATCGGTAGTACCTAAGTTAGAAAAGTTAGTATATAGAGCATCGGTAAAGAGCGTTGCTAGGTACCAGTGGTCTTCTTCATCTTCACCTTTGGTTTTTGTGGTTAATCCATAGGTATTGTTACAGTCACTAGGTGCTGTAAGTAAGCTATCATCACAATAGACATCTACATAAAGAGGTGTTTTTTTATAGTCTTCTTCTACTTCATCATAAAGTCTATGTTGTGGTGATATTTTACCGTAGACATAGGTGAGGTTTTCATCGTAATTGTGGGTACCTTCTGGTACATAGTCTCCTGCTTGCATATCGGCATAGGATGGACTGTCGTCCCCTGTAGCATTGATGTCATTGTATTCTATGCGTATAGGATTCATAGCATCTACACCGTAGGCAGTTAAGTCAGTCTTAGTTGGTTTTTTGAATGTAGTGTAAAGATGCATAATGGCAACACCTTCTTGTGCATCAGAGAATGCGACTTTCTTGAGTGTCATATTCACATCCTTACCCAAATATTTATTATCTGAATCTATGGAATTGTTGATGTCACCATACTGTAGATACTGTTGTAACTCTGTACCAAAAGAGGTTTTTAAATTATCTTCCGTTGGTATGGTTGTTCTATAGAGGTTAAGACGTACATCTTCTGCTGCACAGCCATTGGTAAAGTTACTTAAAGTTGTACCGTCTTTTCCTTCTGCTGTAACATTTCCTTCAAAAACAGCCGCCATGAGATTAGCTTGCATACCAATATTGTTACCTGTATAGTAATTAGCATCACTAAAATCATTCATGAAGAGAGTACTCGTATTGTTATCTGGTCTGAGTGTATAATTGACATCTGTTACATTAAACTTGTAAGGGTTAAAGCTCAATGGCACATCGACATACGTACCACTAGCCCCAGAAGAACTTATGGTACAGCCTACTTCTCCT
>CAZXGY010000072.1:0-6353 GCA_964640455.1 uncultured Sulfurovum sp. | reverse complement strand
CCTTAACCAATACTTCATACTCTTTCAAAACTTCTGCTTCTACCACATCACCCGATCTAAATATCTTATGATACTTCTCTAAAGATTTACGTAAATCTTCATCTAACCATTGCTCTTTAAATGAACTATCCATAGATAGTTTCTCTACATCACGCAGAGCATGTGAACGTGTAGCTATGTGGTAAGCATGGAAGATGGCACGTCCAAGTAGGATGTAAGGGAAGTTTCTGTTTTCCATAGGGCCTATTTGTAAGTAACGTTTACCTAGCTTTTGTCCTAGTACTTTTACTTCTGACAACTCACCAAAGCCAAAGTATGCTCCTGCACCGCCTACTAAAGCACCAACTACACCACCTAGTAACAAAGTATGCCCCGCAAAGAGTAAGTCTATTCCTGCCCCTGTTACAGCACCTGATGTAGCTCCTGTAATGATAAGCTCTTTACGTGTCAGCCCAAAGACAGAAGCCGACTCTTCAGAGAAGAGGTCTAAGCCATCAAATGCAAGAAGTTTTTGTTCTTTTTGCAAGTGGTCATGGTTCCATATTTTCTCTATCTGTTTTTGAGATTTAACTTCTAGCTGACGCAGTTGCTCTTTGTAGTTCTCTTCTACTGCTTGTTTATCTTTCTCTTCTACCTCTTCACTCGTAAAAGAGAGTTTCTCTACCAAGGAGAGTGAATTTGAAAGTAATTTTGTTATGCTACTAGCACTATGTTCTAACATTTGTTCTTGATAACGTTCAAAGAGTTTGATAGACTGCTTCACAGGAGCTATCCACTCCTCTTTAAGCTGAGCCATACTCTCTAGTATACTGATGTGCTGAGCCTTGTCTATCTGCATAGGGTTGAAAGTACGTACCATCTTAAAGTACTGTCCTAATGCCCTCTTCCACTCTTGTGAATAATCACTCTCGTCTATATGATTTATGAGTGCCATAGAGGGTTGCCCTGTCCATCTAAGTATCTCCATCTCAGCTTCATACTCTTCCCCATAAGGCTTAGAACCATCTACGACATAGATAATACCAGCTCCATCCACAATGGGAGTGAGTAGTTCTATCTCATCATTAAATTTAGGGTCATCTTTATATTCATGTATAAATGCTTCTACTACCTCATATCGTTTATCCGCAGGTACATCATGTTTTTCAAGCCATGCAAGCAGACGCCTAGCACGTTGAAACCCAGGAGTATCCAACAACTCATAAAGTATTTTTCCATCTACTTTAAGAGGAAAAGACCTCTGTTTCGTTGTCGTACCTGGAACATCTGAGATATGTACGGTATCATCTAGTGCTAAAGCAGAAACAATAGAACTTTTTCCTTTATTTGGGTGTCCTACTACTGCAAATTTTGGATGCATCTTTTTTCTACCTCTTTAACCATAGTTTTTTACTCTCCAATGTAGAGAGCTTTTTTATCCAAATATTGATAAATCTATCACTGGCAATATAGCCCTCTTCCACTGTACCTACAGGTACGACTATTACCTTGTCTATCACTAACATAAGTTCATCCAAATAATCCATAAAATCCATCGTAGGGGGTTCCCATGCTTTCACATAAAGCAGTACTTCTCCCTTACTTTTATGAATGATTTCTGTATCTTCACTTAGTGTATTTGTACCACCTACATCTACAATCATGGGTGTAATAACCTTCATACTATCATTCAGTACAGTCAGTCCCTCTTTTGACATAGCCCAACCTTGTACAACATCATAAGAGGTATCTAGCTTTTCTATGATTTGTAAATTACCTTGAGTGGAGAGTCTGTTATCATCACTATTTCGTATGGCATGTGATGAGATAATAGGTTCATTCATATCTGAAAGTAAACTACGCACACCTTCTAGACTTAAAAAAGATTTTTTAAGTGCACTACGAAGTCCCAAGAGTGAAAGCAGATACATCATAAAGCGTAAAACAATGGCATAAAACAGTGTTGACATAGCTAAAAACTTCCACCATTCACCAAGCTTGGAAGCATGTGATACCATCTCTTCACTCAACCTGTCTCCCAGCCTAAAATACTGGCTCTGTTCTACAAGTTCCAATGAAGGAACAGCAGAAGGTAACCATGTTTTCCAAGGCATAGCCAAAGTCTCTAAAAAACGATGAAAAGCTTCTGGAGTAACATCTAATGTTGTACTCCATGCAAAAGCAATATCTTTAGTGGCGACTATGGCTAAAAGTGACAAGAGTAAACCCAAAGAGAAAAAAAGTGCCACAAACTGCGAACGTTTAATGACTATCCAATTGCCCAAAAGAGGATTGATTTTAATATCATCTAAATTTTTACCTACTTTAGAAGGAAGCAACGAGAGTATCTTCTCCAACCAATAAGCAGGAGCCAAATGTACAAGTACACTCTGGGTTTTATGTGCTTTAAGCATAGAAAAAAGCGTGAGTGTCATTGTGACTAGTGGTAAAAAAACTACCATGGCAATAAAATACACCACGTTGACAGGAGCATGACCATTGTAGTTCAAAAGTGCTACACCAGAAAAAATACCTATAAAAAATGCTATAAGCACAACACCTAAAGTGATACCATAAAGATAGGATGAAAACACTTCACTAAGAAGTGGCTTTTTCAACTTACTAGAATGTACATCAAGCCATTTCAAAAGCTGTTTTATAGGTCTATTTTTAAGCGATGTATCAAAGAGACCAAAAACACGTCTCTCCTCTTTGGTACTAGTATCAACTTCTAAGAGTTGATAGAGATTAAGATAGGACTTTAAATTCATTCTTCTCTACTCATCCTCAGGACATCCATAAATAATACATCTTAAATGCTCTTTATATACTTCATCATCATAACTATCTATTCTTGCTACACCTTCTTCTACAGCAGTACGAGCCACAGCAGATGCTACCCAAATGAGTGCTTCTTTGTTAAATGGAAGTGGAATAATATGCTCTTTACCATACTTGATATTGTCATTATGATACGCTGCTTTTACATAGTAAGGCACAGGCTCTTTAGCCAAAGCTGCAAGTGCGTGTGCAGCTGCCATTTTCATACCTTCTGTTATCTTTCTAGCACGTACATCTAACGCTCCTCTAAAGATAAATGGAAAACCTAACACATTATTGGTCTGGTTAGGATAGTCTGAACGTCCTGTTGCAATAATAGCATCAGAACGTACTTCTTTTATCTCTTCGGGGAGTATCTCTGGTGTTGGGTTAGCCAGTGCAAAGATAACAGGTTCTGGTGCCATCTTGGCTACCATCTCTTTAGTTAAGGCTCCTGCCACTGAAAGACCTAAAAACATATCTGCCCCCTCTATGGCTTCATAAAGTCTATTGGCAGATGTCTCTACAGCAAATGCCATTTTATATTTATTAAGGTCTGTTCTATTGGTATTAATAACACCTTTAGAATCACATATAATGATGTTTCTAACCCCTAGAGCTTTATACATATTCGCACATGAGATACCTGCTGCACCTGCACCATTCACCACAATTTTAATCTCTTCTACTTTCTTACCTGTAAGTTCTAAAACATTCATAAGTCCAGCGGTAGTAATAATAGCCGTTCCATGCTGATCATCATGAAATACAGGTATATCCAACTCTTCTTTTAAAATACGTTCTATCTCAAAACATCTTGGAGCTGATATATCTTCAAGGTTAATTCCCCCAAAGGTAGGAGCAATAGCCTTACACGTAGCAACAATCTCTTCAACAGTATGCACGTCTAGTTCTATATCAAAGGCATCAACATTGGCAAACTTCTTAAAGAGTACAGATTTACCCTCCATCACAGGTTTTGATGCCAAAGGACCAATGTCCCCAAGTCCAAGTACTGCTGTACCATCCGATATAACGGCTACTAAGTTAGCCTTATTGGTATATTCAAAAACCAAGTTTTCATCTTTTGCTATTTCAAGACAAGGAATGGCAACACCTGGTGTGTATGCGAGTGAGAGCTCATATTGTGAATCACAAGACTTAGTTAGGTCTATCCCTATCTTTCCTTGTTTGTGGTATGTCAATACTTTTTCTTTGGTTATTTCAGACATTATTTACCTTACATATTTAGATATAAATATTATACTCCAAAAAAGGTTAATTGCATTCAAGCTATTTATTACTTGCTTTGAAACGTGCCAATACACTGTTATTACTGTCTAAGAGTTCCAAATGGTTATCTACAATTTCCCACACTATCGTTTTTCCAAGAACTTCTAAAAATTGCATCTCTATTTTCATATCAGGACATGCCATACGTGTCATGGCTATATGTTTATTATCTATGGTTAAATTATGTTCAATACTCTCATATTTACCTAACATTTCATTGCATCCAGATGCACCATGGAAACTTGCTTTTCCATTCTCTAAAGGCGAAAAGATGATATGTGCTTCACGACTTAATTTTGAAGCATTAATATCTTTATTGAATAGATGTATAAGTTTCCAATATGTAGTGTTAAAAGTATGATTAGTCTCTAAAGTAGTTTGTGTGGTATTTGTATCAGAAGTGATATTGATATCTTCAGCCATAAGTGAAGTATGAAAAAGAAGTAAGCAGAACAGTAACGGTATAGAATGTTTTAACCACATCTTAGACTCCTATTTAATATATTATACATCAAATAGCTAAAAGAGTCTAAGAAAAATCTAAGATTAAATAAAAAATATATAAATTAGTAACTATTCAAAATACTCTTCTATAATTTGAGGAAATAATCTTATGGTTTTTCTAGCTTTTTGTATTTTTGGTTCAAATATTTCTGCACAGCTAGGATAATTTACGATAAACTCTTCATAAATACGTACTTTATCCTCCATGTGCACCTGCAAAGAATCAAGTACTTGTTGCATATTCTCTTTAGATGTTGCATACTTCATCAGCAGTTCAAACATACGTTTACGAGGATGTATTGCCATAGAATCCCCTGCTACTAATGCAATATCTTTAATATCCCAACGTGAAAGATATATACCACTCGCGGCAGGAGCTATCAATTTGGCATACAACGCTTCTGTATATGAAGGATAATCTTCTAAATCTACCTCTTCATCTGATTCACATTGTCCATCTGGACAAAATGCAGGAGGCTTATCAAATGTTTCAAATGCTTTTTTTAACTCGTCTATATTCATATTTTCTGGCATATATTTTCCTTGTTATCTATATTTCTATCAATATTGGTATATCATCTATATCTATTTTTGTATCAAACCAACGGTTTGCAAGTAGCATCATTTTGGCTACAAAAAGTATTTGGTTATCTAAAAATTCTGTTTTTTTAAATAATGCTCTAACATCATCGTCTAAACAATACCCCTTAATAATTCCATCTTTTACTTCAATAAAATCTATACTATTTTCACGTTTTGCACAAGTATTTAATGTCTGACAATACTCTATTGCTTTTGTAGAAAATTCCTGTTCAATCATCATTTTATCTACTTTTGATTGTCCTACACTACTCATAGTAAAATCAAAATGCTCATCTGTAATATTTAATGCAATTGCCGTAGCATTTCTATTATTATACTTCATTATTTTATTAAAATAACGTCGCATATATCCTGTTTGTGCATTATAACCAAGAATAGTACACAAACTAGTATCAGGCTTTATCTCTTCAGGCTTCATGAATCTTTACCTTCTTTATTGCTTTCTAATAATACTTTCATCTTTTTTGCATTTTCATGTAAAAAAATTGCCTCATCTTCTTCTTCTAAACAACGAGGACATGCTTGTTCCCCACCTGTGTAAGTAAAGTTATTACCACACTCATTACAACGCTTAATATCAAACTTTGCTAAAGTTCTTTGCGTAGATTCAAAAAACTCTTTTATTTCAAATCCTGGCTGCAGATGAATAGCATCTGGTTCACATGCGTCATGACAGAGACGACACTTTACACAAAGCAACGCATCAAACTTAATGAGAGAAAACTTAGCATCAGAACTTAAAGCTCCCGTAGGACAAATACGATAGCATATCTGACAATTCGTACAAGAGTTATCTACAAACTTCTGAGAAGTAAAACTTATATCTTCTTCTGCTAATACTTCAAAGGTATCTGGCACACCTACATGTTTGAGTGTGGTAAAAAGAATCTTACGTTTATCAGGTAAGTTTTTTTCACGTATTTTAGCAATAATTTCTATATCAAGAGCAAAAGTTTTTAACTCATCTGCTTCTACTGCCTCATCAAAACTCATTTTATGTCTAACCACACCCTTTAGTGTTGCACTACCCAAAAATGAACGTCTTGATGTTACTTCCTCTTCTTCCTTTTTCTCTTCTTTAAGTACTTTATTTACATTTGTAATCAATTGTTTTTTAGAAAAAGAAGAGAGTACAAAATTTGCTTCTTCAATAC
>CAZXGY010000071.1:0-6387 GCA_964640455.1 uncultured Sulfurovum sp. | reverse complement strand
AACATCAATGGTAAATGTATGTCAAGCATTAAAACTCCTCATGTAATTTCGCGCTATTTTAGCATTATTGTCATGAGGGGTTGGTTAAAATTTAGAGTTTTTTGAGGAATGTTAGAAAGTTTTCAATATCTTTTTCATCAGTAAAATTAATTTCAATACTTTTTGCTTTAATTTTATGAGCAAATGGCAGTAGAGATGTAATTTCATCAACATAATTTTTAGTAAGGTTTTTTACGACTTTTGTTGTTGTATTTTTTGCAGGATTCTCTTTATGGTTCTTTACCATATTTTCAGTCTCACGTACACTTAATTTTTGTCCAATAACAGAGTTGATAATTACTTTTTGCTTTTTCTCATCAAGACCTACTAAAATTTTTGCATGCCCTTGTGATATTTTGCCTAAAATAAGTTGTTCTTGCGCATATGTACTTAAAGATAAAAGACGCATTGTATTAGTAATCTGTGAACGGCTTTTGTGTACAATATCAGAAAGATCATCATGTGTAATTTCATGTACTTCAATCAATTCTGCATAAGAATTTGCAAGCTCTATGGCATTCAAATTTTCTCTTTGAATATTCTCTAAAAGTGCTAATTCTCTAAGCTTGATATCATCAATTTCAGCATCTGCAATAATGGCTTTAATCGTTGGTAGTTTTGCGAGTTTGTGTGCACGAAGACGACGCTCCCCAGCAATAAGTAAATAGCCCTCTTCTTTTTCTATAACAACAATAGGCTGAAGAAGCCCATGTTCAGCTATGGATTCACTCAGTTCTTTAAGTGCTTGTTCATCAAAATGTTTACGTGGTTGAAATGGGTTGGCAGTAATAGTCTCAACATCAATATCTTCTACTCTTGCACCTTGAGCTTCAAGTTCAAAACTATTTATACCTGAAAGATCTTTTTCATACGCTTCTTCTACCTCAGAGAGAATATCTCCTAGTCCTCTACCTAACGCCATTTTAACCTCTTGCTATAACAGTTGCTAAGTCTCTATAGGCTAAAGACCCTTTGGAACTTGAGGCATAAGAAGTGACAGCTTTACCAAAACTCGGTGCTTCAGCTATCTTAACATTGCGTGGCACAACGATGCATTCTTTACCTTTTTTAATGTGAAAAAGTTTATCTTTGAAATGGTGACTTAAATCAGCAAGAACTTGCTTAGATAAGTTATTTTGCTTCGAATACATCGTAGGCAAGAAACCTTTAATTTTTAACTTTGGATTAATTGTCTTCTTTAAAAGGCTTACTGTATTAAGAAGTTGAGCAAGACCTTCCAAAGCAAAAAATTCACACTGAATAGGAATAATCACAGAATCTGAAGCACTTAAAGCATTAATGGTAATAGGACCCAATGCTGGAGGTGAATCAATAATCACGAAATCAAATTGAGAAGAAACCTCTTTAAGTTTTTCTTTCAAAACAAGTTCTCTATTTTTCTTTTTTGGATTATAAAATTCTTTTTCTATCCCAACAAGACCAATATTGGATGGTGCTAATTTAAGATTTTTAATATCTGTATCAAGTACAACTTCAGAGAGTTTTTTACTCCCTATAAGCACATGATAAATATTAAACTCATAATCACCTCTAGAGAAACCCAAAGAAGTGGTTGCATTAGACTGGGGATCGATGTCTAAAAGGAGTACTTTCAACCCTTTTTCAGCTAAAGATGCTGCTAAGTTTACTGCTGTTGTTGTTTTCCCTACGCCACCCTTTTGGTTGGCTATACTAATTACCTCACTCATCGTAAACTATACACCTTTTTTCCTCCGATTATTAAAGAGCCATCATTGCACAACTGTGCGTCCCCTAGGCTCGTTTGATAGCTTTCAATATGAACTGAAAACTTTCTACTTAACTCAAATTCTACCTCAAATTCACTAAAAATCTGCTTCCATTTTGGAAACTTTTCAAGTCTTGAAAGGTACTTTTCTAACAATATTTTAGGACAAATATCGCTCTGTAAGGCAGTGTAGCCATTTTGAGATTTTTTTAAATTTATCCCAATACCACATACTAAAGTATCATTTACTTTTTTCGTGATAGTACCACCTACTTTTTCATCATTTTTATAGAAATCATTAGGCCATTTTAACCAAATATTTTCACCAAGTTCAAGAAGTATTTGTTTCATAATAAAAGAAAAATAAATGGATGCAGAGGCAAAAGGTAAATCTTTGGGTAAATCTTCTAACTTTATTGCCACTGAAGCAAAAAAATTCCCTTCACCACCAGACCATTCATTATCTCTACTACCAACACCAAAACGTTGTTCTAAAGTTAAAACTGCTACGGGAGCCTCTAAGATATTTTTTTGTATTGCTTCTACAAGATACGTTTGTGTAGAAGGTAAAGTGTTAAATAATTTTACTTCCAACTTTAAGCCCTCTACCTACACAATATGCTTTTGCAGACATTGCCTTTTTTGAGGCAGGTTGAAGTGTATCAATTTTTAATGCACCTTTAGTACATCCAACCATAACACTCTCTTCTTCAAATCCAAGTATCGTATAGGCTTTATGTTCACTTTCCTTATTAACAAGTACTACCCCGTCAAACTTAGTACCATTATTTGCAAAGATACCTGGCCATCCTTCAAATGCTCTATATTTATTATAAATACTCACCGCATCCTCAAAATCAATCTCGCCATCAGATTTTCTAATCTTCTTACAAAGTGTTGATTCTGCTTCATTTTGCTTTTGGGCTACAATACTTTTAAAATTACGTACTGTACTTAACGTAAGTTCACAAGCATCCTCTGTAAGCTGTTGCATTAACGCATGGAGTCGCATATCTTCAGGGATAACAAACTCTACTATCTCTAAAATATCTCCTGTATCTAACCCCTCTTCCATGAGCATAGAGGTCACACCTGATTTTTCATCACCATTAAGCAGTGACTGTTGTACAGGAGATGCTCCTCTATACTGAGGCAAGAGTGAAGCATGTAAGTTAATACAAGGAGCAATATCAAGTATATTCTTAGGCAATATCTGCCCAAAAGCAGCCACAATAATATAGTCAGGCTTAGCATCTCGTATGGCCTCAAACATACCCTCATCAGAAAGACGGTTGGGCTGCAAGACTTCTATGCTATGTTCTTCTGCCAATACTTTCACAGAAGGAGGTGTAAAAACCTTTTTACGCCCTACTGGTCTGTCTGGTTGTGTTAAAACCAACACTACTTCCATATCATCTGATTCAATGAGGCTCGCTAATATCTCTCTTGCATAATGGGGTGTACCCATATAAACTATTTTATTTTTCATTTAACTCTTTTAAGGCTTCTTGACTAGAAAGTACAGGTACATCCCCAGAAGCAAAATTTTTATCATTAGTGATGATGTAATCACACTTCTCTTTTCTTGCCATCACATATTGTATGGTATCTTCTAAGTCCGTATATTTTCTGTTTCTTTCCATAAGTTCTATGGCTTCAGCTACTTCTTTATTGCCAAATTCTATTACATGAATTACATTATTTAATTTTTTAATTTTAGATAATGCTTCTTTTTGACCTAATGGCTTAATAGTGAAATAATAGACTGTAGTAAGTAAATCACAACTAGTGTAAAGTCTAAATTCTTTTATATCACGTACTAAAAATTCAAAGAGTATTGCACTCTGCCTACTTGAAGGTCGTTTAGCATCTAAAATATCAATAAGAATATTTACATCTAAAAATATCTTTTTCATATATCCTCTCTATTGGCTTTTATCTCTTGTATATCAGGTGTATTCTCACTTACAATACCAATAAGACTCAACGCATCCTCTACATATTTTTCTTTTTCACTATGTGCGATATACTCAGAGATAGCCTCTGCAACAATATGACTTTTTTTCTTATGTGTCTCTTCTGCATAATTTTTCAATGTCTCAACCACATCAATAGGCAAAGAAAATAATTCTTTTTTATATTCTGATTTTTCTACTGTCATGACAAATCCTTTATATACTTTAATTATTATAGTATATACTTTATAGGGGAGAATGTCAATATCCATAGACTTAGCAATTAATCTCCAGCCATCATCTTTATACTATTTTTTTGATATGTAAATTCACTTTAATTTCTACTCAAATTCATCATGAAACATCTCCATAAATTTTCGTTTCTGCTTGTGCTCTTTTAGTAGTCTCCCGATATATTCACTATTCTCCTCTATACTCCATGACAAAGTATCATTTTCTTCTTCTATATTTAGCATCTCGTTTAATGCCCATATAGAACTACCATAGTATTTACTTTGCTTGGTTGCCAATGAGCTTTCACACAAATCTCGAAGAAGTAAAATTGTCTCTTGAGGAAATTCATCCCTTAACCATACAAGCAATGACTGAAGCTCTTTTGTATGTAGCAACGATGTTCTTAATGCATTTATGTTGCCATCAATATAACTTGCACATAACTCTTTTTCATCTAATGCTTTATAAAACCGCATCGCCTCCACAAATCCGAAGCTTAGTACCTCATCAAGTGCTTTTTGCTTCTCTTTGTTTGCAATAGTTTCATCTTCTAAGTGTTCTAAGTATTTGAGTAATACACCTACCTCTTTTGTCTTTTCATAAAACTCTTTATAGGCTGCTACTTTATCAGTATTGTTCCCTTGTTTATCAAATGCCCATATTTTCATCTCGAAAAGTTCAGTAGATTTATATCTAGGTAATGACTCTATCTTAGAGAGCATCTCTAGCACATTTTCAACATCATCTATGTGTCGATACTCTTTGGCTATATCTAACAACGCATCATCATCCAAAGTAGCATTTTTCAATAGACTGGCTCTTCTATAGTGTTCGGGTGACCCCATGTAGTGTGCACATCTATGCAGTATCCCCATCACCTCATACTCTTTATACCCTTCATCATTCAAAGCATTATCAAACGTATCATAGTAAGTATCAAATATTTTTTCCAATACTTCTTTAGGCAGAGTCTCTGAAAGAATATCTCTACATCCATATTCATCTGTAAGCAGCATCTCCATCACTTCATCATAGAGGCTATCATTATCCATATAAGCTACACATTCTACCCATGCCTCTTCTGCATATCTATACGCATCCCCCACAGCTCCTGCACTATCATCAGTACGTTCGTAGACACTTGTATCTGTAAGCATGAGCATTTTAAGCAACTCTGCTGCAAGTATCTCTTCTCCTTGATGCAGAAGAAACATCTCTATGTTCTCTACCATAGCCCAAATCTCTTTTGAAAGTACAAATGATTTTTTATACTCAATAAACTTTCGTCTTCTAGCCAAAGATTTTATCTCTTTTTTCATCTGTTTTACAAAGGCATGTTTATCTGAAGAAAGTATCATTTTTTCTAGTTTATCATAGAGTTCATGGTTGGTATCTATCATCCCATAAAGTACGTCACACAGCATATTGTGTTCTAGTGCTTTTATCTCTTCAAGTGTTATCTGTTTTGCCATACTATCCCCAAAAAGTAGCCAAAGGGTCAGCATCTATCTCGTCTATACATTTTTGCAAATCTTTTTGAGGTGCTAGGTCTGTATATAACTCTTTTTTACCATTGCCTCGTATCCAATAGAGTTGCCAAGTCATGGTATAGTTATCATATATCATATGGGCTATGGGTAGCTCTGTCCATGGAGCAGTAGCGTCATCCCATCGTGGTCTTTTCTCTATGAGCGTGGCTACATTTTTTTCTATGCTGTAGTCCATCTTTATTTGGTCTTGCACCTCTAGGGGTACACGTACTGCACAAAACTTTTCTAACTGTTTTTGGGCTAGTTGTTCTTGTATGGGTGGTATATTCATCTGTTTCTCCTTTTATGTTTCATACTTATACCTCTTCAAACTCCCCTACTACAATTTCATCCAAAAGACTTTTCTTTTTATGACTTACTTTATACAAATCATATTGATTTTGTAAATTTAGCCATAACTGTGGAGAAGTACCAAAGTACTTAGCTAACTTCAGTGCCATCTCTGTAGTCATCCCTCTTTTCTCATTCACCAATTCATTGATAGCTCGAAACGAGGTATGTAATGCTTTTGCCAAATAACTCTGAGTTAGTCCAAGAGGAACTAAAAATTCTTCTTTGAGTACTTCTCCTACATGGGTGGGTTGTCTTTTTAATTCTGTCATCTTTACTCCTAATGGTAATCAGTAATCACCACATCATACGCATTGCCATTTTCAAAAGCAAATACGATGCGATATTGTTTGTTAATGCGTATAGAGTACTTACCTTTTAACTCTCGTTCCAGTGCTTCAAGTCTATTGGCAGGAGGCACACGTAAGTCATCTAGTACATACGCCGCATTTAGGTAGTCTAACTTTCTTAGTGCGACTTTATGTATGGTAGAAGGTATTTTTTTACTTTTAGCTGTTGCATAAAAGCGTTC
>CAZXGY010000070.1:0-6405 GCA_964640455.1 uncultured Sulfurovum sp. | reverse complement strand
GTGGCTAATTATTATGCAAAACAGACATGGCAAGGACAATCACTTAAAAAAACCAATGCTTCAGTGCTTCAAGAGGGTGCAGATTTATATGATACAAATTGTATAGTGTGTCACCAAAGTGATGGTATAGGTATAGATGCTCCTACAAAAGGGATAGTACTCAAAGGACAAAATGAAGCCTATCTGCAAAATACACTTATGCACTACGCAAAAGGTTTACATGTAGATGCACATGCTGCAATGAATAGTATATTTAAAAATGATATAGGTACAAACAGTACAAAGATTAATGCACTTGCACATTACTTAGCAAATGGACTAAGTGTAGATAGTGTGACAACACCTCCATCTGATGACACTCAAAAACCAGTCATTAAACTAAAAGGTGCTAGTGAGGTACTTATACAACAAGGTAGAAGCTTTATAGACCCAGGCTATACAGTGAATGATAATGTAGACACTGTTATCAACGTACACGTAACAGGTGATGTAGTAGATACAAATAGTGTTGGTACCTATAGACGTTACTACGATGCTACAGATGTTGCGGGCAATCACGCCATTAGACAAACAAGAGTCATAAAAGTAAAAGAAAAAGTAGTTGACAGAGTAAAACCAGTCATTACGTTAGAGGGTGCAAAAGCTATAACACTTTTACAGTACGATAGATATATTGAGCTAGGGTATGAAGCGGTAGATAATGTTGATGGTGAAATTGCAGTAACTGTAAAAGGAAGAGTAGATAGAACCAAGATTGGAACCTATTCTGTCACCTACAGTGCTACCGATACTACTGGCAATAAAGCAGTAGCAACAAGAACAATAACTGTACGGGCTAGAAAGATATACCCTACTTATCCTGATGATATAGGAAGATATCGTGTAGGAACCGAGGTGTTAGGTTCTACAGGAAAAGTATATAGATGTAAAGTAGCAGGATGGTGTAATCAACATCATGTTGCCTATTATCCTGGTACAGGATTTGGATGGACAGACGCATGGGATGAAGTGGGTAATCCTGACCCTCAAACACCAGCAGTAGATGCTCCACCTGCAACACCTGTACTACTTAGTGCCGTATATAATTATGGTACGAAGCAGATAGATGCAACATGGAAAGCACTAAGTGCAAATACACAAAAAGTAGACATTATCGTAGATGGTAAAGTGCTCAATACTGTCGTAGGAAGTAAAAAAACTTCAGGAAGTGCTTCTGGGGTATTTAAATTAGATACAACTTACTATGTATCTCTTAATGCCATCAATGAGACAGGATCCGAACTTTCAAATGAGATAACGCTAGATATTAGAAACAGAACAGATAAAGGAATGTTACTCTATAACAGTAAATGTAAAGTATGTCATGGTGCTAATGGTACGGTGAAAAAAGATTTAACACTTTGGAATGAATCAACAAGTTTTGCTCAGTGGACACATAATTCAAAGATGTCTCCTAGTTATACAAAAGGACTCAATGACAGTGACTTAAATCTTATTGGTTTATATGTAAAGAAGGTACTGATACCTCGTGCACAAGTACCACAGAGTGCCACAGCAAATGATGTGAATGCTACGATAGTAAGAGGATACAGACTTCTTAATTCTGTTGAGTATAGAAATACACTTAATACACTCTTTGAAGTGAATGCAGATAAGGAAAGAGTTAATAGACTCTCTCTTAAGTCCGAGAACATGCCTTTGGATAATCTGGTTTCAGGATACAACTCTGATAGAAATATGAATCGTGTTGATGAAGATAAAGTTAAATTTTTTAATCAAGTAGCCCATAGCTATGAGCAATATATAGATAGACTTAAAGGTGGAAATGGTACAAAATGTGTGATTAATGGATATAACTTCTGTAAAGCATCTAAAAGTACATTCCTTAACAGTTTTGCAACTAAAATATATAGACGCTCTTTAACAGAAGCCGAAAAGGTAGAATTTCTTAAAGATGCAAGTGTGGGTCAGATAGTAGGAGATATGTTGGTTAGTCCACATTTCCTTTATCGTTCAGAGATGGGTCAGCGTGTGGGAAATACAAATGTCTATAAGTTAACCCAATATGAAATTGCAACAGCTATTGCTTATGCGATGTCGGGAACTACTCCAGACGATAGATTGTTAGGGCTTGCAAAAGCAGGAAAATTAGATGATGTTAACACAAGATCTATAGAGGCTGTTAGACTCTTTGGCTCTAAAACAGGAAAAGAGAGACTTGATGACTTTATCGGTCGTTGGTTACTTAGTGACGATTACTATAACTTGGCAGATAAAAATCCTAAACGTTTCCCAGGGTACACAGATGCAGTAAAAAAAGCACAAAGTGAGCAGATATTGAAATTCTTTAGAATGGTGCTAGAGGACCCTGAAAAAAGTAAATATAGTGATCTTTTTGTCAATAACAACTGGATTACTAAAAAAGTACTCTCAAAATTTTATAAAGAGGGTACATCAAATAATACGGAGTTCGAAGTTATCAGTGCTACAGACAAGCGTTATGGCATGTTGACACTTGGAGCAGTTGCGAGCAAGTATGCCAATTCAGAAGAATCACATCCATTTAAACGTGGTAACTTTGTACTTCAGCGTCTCATGTGTCAACCAATGGGTCTGCCTGGAAATGGTGGAGATGTACCAGCTATTAAAGACCATACAGGTGAAAATAAACGTGACCGTTATGCACAGCATGTTAATGATGCATCATGTGCAACTTGTCATAATATGTTAGACCCTATTGGATATGTCATGGAACGCTATGATGGAGCAGGACGTTTTCGTACCAAAGAGTGGCACGAATCACAATATGGTGGATCTAAAACGATTGATACTTCTGTAACACTTAAGGGTATCTTAACGTTCGATGAAAGTGAAGCAATTCCTGCTAATAGTATGAGAGATCTTAGTGAGTATATCGCTTCAAGTGATAGAGGACCTGAGTGTATGGCAATGCAGTACTATAGATATATTTCTGGTGAGAGTGAAGCAGACATGGAGAATAATCAAGTAGTTAGAAAAATATATGAAGGGTTTAAGCAACAAGGGTATGACCTTCAAGCACTCTTTACAAATATTGTTGGGTTAAATTCATTTGTTACAAGAAAAGGAAGATAAGATGGAAACACTAGAAAACAGTCGTAGAGATTTTTTAAAAAAAATGGCAGCAGTAGGTGTGACTGTGCCATTTTTATCTCCTGAAGCAAAAGCAGCAGGAGCAACTGGTGAGATAAAGCGATTGGTACTTATACAACACCCTGATGGAATTAATCCTTCGCATTGGTACCCTAGTGGTTCGGGTGCATCTATGAAGCTTCCTGCTATGACTTCTCCTTTTGAAAAAGTGAAAGAGGAGTGCGTATTTCTTTCCGGTGTTAACCTTGTTGGTATAGCTGGACATGGTGCATATGCTGCACTATGGAGAGGAGATAAAACACGAGAAAGCATAGATCAGTACTTTGCTGAAAAGTGGCGAGGTGATGCAGCTATATCAATTATGGTACAAAAAACAAATGGTGGTTATGGTGGGCTTGACCTTTCTTATGATAAAAGAGGACGTGCGATACCCTCAACACTTAGTACAAAGACATTGTTTAACAAAGTTTATACCGATCAATCAATCAGTGCAGATTTGACAGCAAGCTCAGATAGAGAAAAGAGTAGATTGGCAAAAATTTCAAAAGAGTTAGATGCCATCATGACAGGTGGAGGGCTAATTACAGATGATGTACTTGCAACACATTCAAAGGCAGTCGATGATGTGTTAAATGCATTAAATAACATTGACCCCTCTGCAACAGCGGTAGATATGAAAGAATGGAAACAATCTTTTAACAGTATGCCTAGTTCGGGTAATTCATTTGATGATATTGCATATAGACATGAAGATATTATTGTCAATGCCTTAAAGTATGATAGATGTAGGGTATTTAACTATAGTTTTGGTGCAGATGTTTGGGATTATAATATGCAGTGTGATAATGGAAAATCCTATCCATATCATAACTCTGGACATGCCATGAATCAAGGACATATAGAGACAAGAAAGATGACCTCTAAACATGTAGCAAATTTTATTCAGCGTCTTAGAGATACTAATGATATATATGGAAATCCTATTTTAGATTCTACTTTAGTTGTCTATGGATGTGAGATAGGTCACGCAGCTAATCATAGCAGTAGAAATGCACCATTTATTTTAGCAGGTGCAGGTCTTCAAGGTGGACGTGTACTTTCATGTGGCGGTGCAAACTGGAATCAACTGTTGGTTTCAATAGGTAATATTTTAGGTGACTCAATGACAGAATATGGTAGTTATGGTAACAGTACAGGCGCATTGCCTGGACTAGTATAGGGAGAAAAACATGAAACAAAATATATCAAGAAGAAGTTTTGTAAAAGGAAGCAGTGCTGCAGCAGCTGTGTTGATGGTCTCTCCTTTGAAGTTGGTAGCTGGAGGTAATACACTTAAAAAAGTAGTAATTATTGGTGGTGGTGTTGCAGGAGCAACAGCTGCTAGATATTTACGTAAATTTATGCCAAGCAGCAGTACGCTTAATATTAAAATTATAGAGCCAAAAAAAGAGTATATTACCCCATTTGCAAGTAATGAAGTTCTCACTGGCGAGAGAACACTCAAGCAACTTACTGTAAGCTATAGAAAACTTAAAATAGAGACAGGTGCCGTGATGATACATGCAAAAGCAAATAGCATAGATAACAGTGCAAAAGTAGTGCATTGTTCAGATGGGGGAACTCATTCTTATGATTACTGTATTGTAGCTACAGGTATAGGATTTGAGTATTCTGATATAGAAGGGATTGATGTACAAAATAACGCACAAGTGCCACATGCTTATGATATGTACGGTAATGAAACAGAGCAAATTAGCATCCTTAAGAAACAACTAGAAAGCATGTCAGATAATGCTAAAGTTGTACTTGTAGCACCTAAAAATGCATATAGATGTCCTCCTGCTCCTTATGAAAGAGCAGGACAGATAGCACAGTTTATTAAAGATAATAAACCTAATGCAACCATTACAATTTTAGATCCTAAAGAGAGCTTTGCTAAACAAGATGCCTTTGAAGAAGCATGGACAACACTGTATAACTATAAAAAAGCAGGAGCAAAGCTTTTTTGGAAGCCAAACACAACTATTAGCAGTATTGCTGTGGGTGCTAAAAAGAAGACGATTATTACAGATGATGGCACAAGCTATAGTGCAGATGTAGTTACTTATATCCCAACCATGAGAGCATCAGATTTTGCTTACAGTGCGGGATTGGTAAAATCTGGAGAAAACTTTGATATGGCAAAGCGTTGGTGTCCCGTGAACCTAAAAACTTTTGAGTCAACGATGCCTAATAAAAAAGGTATCTATGTCATAGGTGATAGCTCACAAACCAATCTGCCAAAGTCAGGTTACGCAGCTAACTCAGAAGCTAAAGCCTGTGCTATGGGTATAGTGGCAAATATTAGAGGATTTGATATGCCTGAAACCATCATCACTAATGGATGTTTCTCAGCAGTGGGTAAAAACTACGCCATCTCTATCTTTCATAAATATAAATTAGCCACAGACAAAAGTAGTTATGAGCTTATGGCACAAGGTAGACGTACTTCTCCACTAGGCAAAGACCTTGCATATCATGCAAAAGAGTTTAAACTCTCTCATGCATGGTATGAGAACTTTAGAAATGACTGTTTTAGTGTAGGTTCAGGGCTAGTCTCTTTACATCCAGTTGTAGACGTAGATACTAGTATCCCCGCAGATGCAAAGATAGAAGACTATAAGTATTGGCATGTAGGAGGAAACTCGGAGATATTAGCTCCAACTAACCGTAATGGTTTGGTGAAAATAGATGGAAAAACAGTAGCACACATGAAAGCAAAAGTAACAGGCTACGCTGAGATGTTTCTGCCTATCAGCAGTAAAGCAACAGGTGTATATACAGATCCAGCTGTAGACCTCACTGAAACAAATAGTAGACATGTTACGATACGCTATAAGTCTAACCATGAAGCGATACTACAGATACGTGCTTCAGGAGTCCATGGAGGAAACCACAGAAGAGTCATGCTTCCTGCTAGTCCCGATACATTTAAGACACTTACATTAGATCTATACACAGACTTTAACTACTTAGGTATTACAACCGATGATTTGAAAAAAGTAGGCAAGTTTAATTTTGCATTCCTTAGTAACAACAATCAAGCGGGATTCTCTGAGATTACTGTGAGTGATTTTGTTATTGAGAATTACTCTCCACTTGTATAAATATTTTACCTCTTCTTTTTTAATTGGAAGAGGTAATACTTACTTAATGCTACTTTTTGTATACTTGTGACATGATGAATATACTATTACTTGAAGATGACCAGATTTTATGCACAAGCCTCAAAGA
>CAZXGY010000069.1:0-6467 GCA_964640455.1 uncultured Sulfurovum sp. | reverse complement strand
GTTTTTCAAGATATTGCTTTTGAAATGGTACAACGTGGTGAAACTTGACATCTAGATATATTGAATGAGCCTTTTGATAAAGATAGGAAAAACATGCATCTGGCATCTATACCTACAGGCAAAGCAGACAAAGTATTTTTTTCTAACCATCGTGACCATTATGTAAAGAATATAGAGAGTAAATGTAGAGACTTAGAAAGTGTCTACTATCAAAAAGAAGGCAAGTATGGTGTTCTAGGAAAGATAACCTACAAATGGGATAAAAAGATTGGTGATATCTATGGGTTTAAAATAGGAAGTGGGCAAGCCAAATACGATGCACTCCATGTGGTTGATTGCTTAATCAAAGTAGAGAAAGATGGGCTTGTAGGTTATCTGGGACATACAGATGTCAAATACAAAGATATAGGTATATTTGTAGATGGTCTTGCACGGTTTACACTACCAGATGGGCGTAGTGGGTATGTAGCCAGTAGAGATAAGAGAGAGTTTTATGATTAGGGTATTTTTATGGGCTGTTTTATTGTGGTTTGTACAAGGGTGTTCCACAGTACAACCAGACATGAGACAGTCTGAACTTGTAGAAAATAAAATAGTACATACAGGAGACGCATACTCTAAAGCGTTATATGAAAAAAAACTCAAAACCAAAGGGTATAAAACACTGCGTCTGTTTGTGCATATAAACAATGAAGCCTACCGTTCAAACCCCATATCTGAAAATGCAGAGTTTAAAGTCATTGCTTACTATGCCATAGGTCAGGGAAGTTGGGGATATTATGACAAAACATTTACTTACAGGTCTACAAGTGGTTGGTCTGGGGTAGCAGATATACCTGTGGTGGGTGATGTAACACGCATAAGTGTCTATGCAAGCAAGATGCAAAATAAAGTTTTAAAGGTAGATATAGTAGCAACACTTTTTTAACTTGACATACTTTTGCCACTTCTTTGTGTTAGAATAAAGCTAATTACATATGTAGGAGTGGAGTATGAGAAAAAGTTTATTGGTGTTGCTAGTATTTATGAGTATGGTATTTAACACTGCTGTAGCAGAAGATGCTCCTCGTGCAGTGATAATCTTCGATGCATCAGGGAGTATGTGGGGGCAGATAAATGGTACGCCTAAAATAAGCATAGCCAGAGATGCACTTAAAAATGTGATACGTGAGTGGAACCCTAATGTGGAGTTGGGATTGACTGCGTATGGGCATCGGAGCAAGGGTGACTGTAATGATATAGAGACGATTATCCCTGTGGGGCGTGTAGATAAAAACAGAGTCATCCAAACCGTGATGGGTATACAGCCTAAAGGTAAAACCCCTATAAGTCGTTCTTTACGTAAAGTAGCAGAAGAGATAAAGTACACCGAAGAGAAAGCTACGATTATTCTCATCTCCGATGGTAAAGAAACATGTGACCCAGACCCTTGTGGTACAGCCAAAGAACTAGAGAAACAAGGGATAGACTTTGTCACCCATGTCATAGGTTTTAATGTTGACAAAAATACAGACAAGCAGTTAGAGTGTATAGCCCATGCTACAGGTGGAGAGTACTTCTCTGCAAAGAATGCAGTAGCACTCAATAAAGCCATAAAAGTCATAGCAAAAAAGGTAGAGAAGCCTAAGCCCGTAGTACTGAAACCTACTACGTTAGAGCTGATGGTGAAATACAAAACTTTAGGTAAAGGTTCACTGCCTTTGAGTGGTGCAGAGTGGAAGGTAGAGCAAAATGGTCAAGTACTCTTTAACGATAAAACTATCAGTCATCCAAAACTAAAAATACAAAGTGGTAAAGCCAAGTTAGAAATGCTTTATACACATGCAAGCAAAACACAAAAGAGTGCAGGAACCATAAGTATCAAGCCCAATCAAAACAATAGTGTCACGGTATATGTCGATAATGGTGTGGTAAACATCACCGCATCTGAGACAACGGGAGGTAAGCTTATAGAAGGCTCTTTTCATGTTTATCCTCTGATAGATGGAGAAGTATCTGAAGATGAGAGTTTTTGGTGTACTTCTAGTCGTACACAGAAATGTGAGAGAGCTTTAGTGGTAGGAGACTATCTTGTGAAAGCTAGTTACAATACTTTTAATGTAGAGAAGAAGTTTTCACTTATGAGTGGAGAGCAAAAAAATGTGCACATTATCTTTAAGCCTACAAATAAAATAGAGATTACAGCCTCAGAGACAGAAGGTGGCAAATGGATATGGACAGAATAATGCATGGGAAAGAACCTAAGATGCTTGATAAAAGTACACTAGAAGAGATGGACAGAAAAGACAATGCCCAAGCTAAAGTAGATGCAAAAGAGGGTGCAGAAGCGATGAAAGGAATGGCAGCTGGGTTAGCAGCACTTGCTAAAACGGGTTATGACATGAAGTCAAATAAAGAGATGACACCTGAGCAAGAGCAAATTATGCAAAAATCGATGATGGAAGCCATGGGTGGTGAAGGTAAGATTGTGGCTAAAATGAAGAAAGAGATGCTTTACAATGTCAATCAGATTTATTTTTCTCAAAAATGTTTTGGAAATGCAGATACGCTTTCTGATGCAAATGAATGTGTAGACAAAGGGAATAAAATGTTTGATGATGATAGAGAACATTATGAAAGTTGGACAGCAAAAGAGAAACAAGAAGAGCTTCAAGAGATAGAAGATTTTAAAAATGCTATTCCTTGTATTAAAGCTGCAGAGACTATGCAAGCTATAAAACAGTGTCTCCCTTTTGATTAATATTTTATAAAATTAGGGTACCATTTAAATATTAATTTTTAATGGAGAAGAATGATGACAAAAATATTTTTAGCTTTAACTCTTATGCTCGGAAGTGCTATGGCAATAGAACTGGGTCAAGTGCCAAGTACTGTTGTTATAGAGGGTGAAAATGGTGGAAACGTAAATGGTAAAGCTTGGGATTCCTCTATGCTTAAAGGTAAAATATATACACTTTTTTATGTGGATCCTGATGAAAAAGATTTGAACAACCCTTTAGCTGATGCCTTGAAGGCAAGAAAGTTTGATAGAAAAAAAGTAAATTCTGTGGCTATTATCAACCTTGCTGCGACATGGTTGCCAAATATTGTAATAGAAGCAAAGTTAAAAGATAAACAAAAGAAGTTTCCCAATACGCTCTATGTTAAAGACAAAAAGAAAGTTTTGGTTAAAGAGTGGAACTTAGCAGATGACAACTCAGATATTTTGATTTTTAATCAAAAAGGAAAACTCATCTATAAAAAGTTTGGTGAAGTCTCTGCAAGTGAGATAAAAAAGGTTATTGCTCTCATAGAAAAAAATCTATAGGGCACAGGAGAGTTGATACTCAACCATCTTATGAAATGGTTTTAAAAAGTCTTTAAGTGCATGGGGTGAGATATCTTCTATCTGATGCTGATTTAAAAGTTCCAGTACACATAAGGTACTTTCCATCGTACTGAGACAGTATGCTTGGGGTTGTTCTTTAAAAGTAAAGGCAGAACTTTTTGTATGTGTGAAACTTACTTTTTTTAGGGCATCTATATTTGGGCTGGCAGTCAGCATAGCTCGTGAACATGGCCATGTAGAGTCTATGAGGAACAGTACCGTATTTTTACTCTCATTTCCAATATTCTCTTTATTCAGATTGATACTCTTTTCAGAGGGGTAGAGTACAAAACAGTTGTTATCTGGATGCTCTATCATCTTATTTATCTCAGTATGTTCAGAAAAATCAATCCCTACAAATATCTCACAATTTTTTAATGACAAGTTTGTAAAGTGTCCTGTACCATTTTTAGTCTTTCTAAACTCTTTGGGGTGCATGAGTATGACAAAGCGAGTATTTGTCTCTATGGCTGTGATATGTGAGCACATACAAGAGGTTTGTGGTCGGTAGCAGTTGTAGCAAATGTTTCTAGGGTTAGTGTTCATCGATATACTGCTTTTTAAACCACACATAGTACCCCGCAACTATAAAGAACCCTATACCTAATGTAAAGGTAATACCTGCAAGTGGCACACCCCATTTAGAAGCATACCCTATGAAGAGTGCAGTGGCTACGTTAGAGAGCATGAAGAACATATCGTTATAAGAGATGACTCTTCCCATGTACTGAGGGTCTGTCTCCTCTTGTATGAGTAGGTAGGTGTATGACCAAAGCGTGGTGATGAAGAAACCTGTTACAAAGAGCCCAAGTAGTGCAAAGTAAAAATTGTACTCAAGTACGGACCAAAGCATGATGGCTAAACCCTGCACGATAAAGAAATAATGTAGGTTATGTTTAGAGACAATCTTAGAGATGAAAAATGGTCCTATCATAAGACCTAAGGCACGTGTTGCATTCATCCAGCCAATGGCAAGAGGTACAGCGATAATCTCTTTATATTCAAAGTCTGCAAGTAGGGTAATGAGTGCATCAAAAGAGGTGAGTCCTATGGCTGCGTGCAAGAGTATGAGGTGGAGTATTTTCTTTTGTGATTTGAGGTAGTTAAATCCAGATTTTAACATTTCAAAATTTGACTCAGTGTGTGTTACTTTTTCTATGGAGATATGCAACCCTATAAGTAATAGCACAGCAACACTGTAAAGCACAGCATCTATACTAAAGGCAAGGTCAAAGCCTATGTAGTAAGTAACTATACCCCCTACAGCCATTCCTAGAGCATAACATAAAGACCAGATGACAGAGTGTATCTCGTTGGTATTTTTAAGCATTTCTCCAGAGACTAGCTTAGGAAAGAGTGCCATCTCTGCAGAAAAAAGCATGGAGGCTGCAGAGGAACGGATGAAGATAAGTATCATAAGTACCCAAACATACTCCAAAGAGTTGATAAAGATGAACCCAAGGGTCATAGATATCTCAACCAGTAAAAGAACACCCATAAGCTTTTTAAACTCTATACGGTCAATAACCAGTCCTATGATCGGAGCCAATACAACAGCAGGGAGCATCGCCATAGTAGCTGTAAGGGCAATGGTAATCTCATCTGCACCAAAAGAAACTATCATGGAGAAGATAGCCACTTGTGAAAACCATGTCCCAAAGTAAGAGATAAACTGTATAAGTGAAAGCCGTCTAATGACGGGGTGTTTGAGTGTGTCTAGGTAAGTCAAGTCTTAGGCTTCATCTTGTAGTGCGTAGACAATGCTTTTTTTATTAAGTAGTTCAATATAAATATCAAATGATTGTTGTGCTAAATCTTTATCTTCAGATGCTACTGAAATGCTTACTCTCCATCCATCACTATAGAGCTTAGGTAAAGAAGAGAACTCTACCTCCTTAGGCATCTTTTCCATAATTTCTATAAACTCATTTTCTTTACAATGTGCAGTAAGTGTGTGTCTGTAGTACTCTTTTTTATGAGGGATGAGTTTTTGAAGTATCTCTGTCACCATCGGGTGGCTCATCTCAGGGAAACCTGGCATAAAGTAGTAACGCTCATCTAAACTAAAGGCAGGCATTTTATTGACAGGATTGTCTAATAATTGAGCTCCTTTTGGAAGCTCTGCCATTTTAATGGGGTGAGGGTAAGCATTGTCACCTAGCTTCTCTTCTATGATACGCTTAGCTTCCTCATGGACTATGAAATCACCATGACGTAAAGCAATAGCCGCACATTTACGCGTATAGTCATCAGGAGTAGACCCAATGCCCCCAAAACTAAAAAGTACAGGGTTCTCTTGCGATGCTATAAATTTGATAGTCTGAATGATAAGTGCAGGGTCATCTTCGATGATGAAAGACCCTGTAAGTTTATGCCCTTTGTCTGCTAAGGCTTTAGTAACGAAGTCAAAGTGTGCATCGGTACGTCTACGGTTGAGTATCTCTGTACCTATGATGAGAGTGAAGAATTTAGGTGTTTTGTTCATGCTGTGATTATACGCTATGTTTGGTTAAGAGGTTCTGCTTGTATAGTATATTTTAAACATACTATAACTCGCTTTTTTGGGCTATAATTTTATTTTGATTTAAAGTTAAGTGTGTAGAATTATGGAAAGGGTACACAGAAACCAAAGAAACTGCGAATTTCTTTGGTCTTGTGAGACAAATCAGTCTTTGTCTGTGTTCTTTTGCCTTTTACACTCTTTATAATCAAGCCACATAATCGTAACTCTCATAATTCCAAGTATCAAAAACAGTACTGAAATAATATATTCCATAACGTACCCTTTCAACTGAGATAACCCTGCCTATGCTTGAAGCATAAAACTATACACAAGCCCACCCACTCAATGAAAAGAAGAACACTACCCCATTACCTAAAAGGGTACGTGAATATTATAGCTTTGATTTATGAGGTGAGGTGAAAATATGGTATATTGACATATTTTTGCCTCGTTACACCAGTCCTCTGGTGTAATGTATACTAAAATTCAATAAGTAATAAATATATAAAGATACGAAATAAGGGGGGATAACTGTTCCACCACGAGAGTGGAGGAACAAGAGTGAGTGAAGCGTATATTACTCTTCTATATAGTTCT
>CAZXGY010000068.1:0-6492 GCA_964640455.1 uncultured Sulfurovum sp. | reverse complement strand
TATGGATGGGGCAAAGATGTCTAAATCTAAAGGGAATACGGTTGACCCAGATGCATTGATAGAAAAATATGGTGCAGATACGGCAAGACTCTTTACACTTTTTGCTGCGCCTCCTGCTAAAGAGCTTGAGTGGAACGACTCTGCAGTTGAGGGTGCATTTAGGTTTATTAAAAAGCTTTATGACAGAAATAGTAAAGTAAATGCTAAGACATTACCAAATATTGACCAAAACACGCTTAGTAAAGAGTCAAAACTTGCACGTGTAAAAGTCTATGAAGCCTTACAAAAGTCTAGTGATGTGTATGAAAAAACATTTGCATTTAATACACTAATAGCTGCATGTATGGAAGCATTGAATGCGCTGGATAAACAAGATAACGCAGATGTATGGACAGAGGGAATGTATATTATGCTAAATCTCTTGGAGCCTATTATTCCTCATGTGACTACTGAGCTTTCTGAAATGCTTTTTAATAGAGAAAATTTAGGTGCGAAGCTCAAAGTAAAAGAAGAGGTATTTGTACAAGATAGTATTCTTTACATGGTAATGATAGGTGGTAAAAAACGTACAGAAGTTGAAATCAGTCCATCTGCATCACAAGATGAGATACTTAGTATTGCAAAAGAAGCAGGGGCAAAGTGGTTAGAGGGTATGATTATAGTAAAAGAGATAGTTGTACCAAATAAATTGGTAAACTTGGCTGTGAAACCAGCATAATAAAAGGAGTAAATATGCGAATATTTTTAATGACTTTGGGGCTTTTGTTATTTACGGCATGTGGATATAAACCATCTTCTGAGTATATTAAAGAGGTTTTTACTGATACGGTGTATGTTGAAGTTGAAGTAGACACTATTGAACCTGAGAATGCTCCGTTTATTAAAGATGAAATGAACCGTTTAGTTTATACTCGTTTTAAAGGACGTGTGACATCTAAAGAAGCAGCAGAGAGTAAAATTTACGTAAATTATAGAGGTACAAGTTATACCCCACTTGCTTATGAAGATGGATATGTAACAAGATACCGTGCAAATATACGTGTAAACTTTAAAATGGAAACAAAAGAGGGGACAATCTCGAAAAGAATTTCTACTATAGTTGAGTCTGATATCCAGGCATCATCCATTACCTCTTCTGCACTTAGAACAGAAGCAATTCGTCAAGGACTTGCAAAAGCATTGGATGAGTTTATCGCTTATGTAAGTGCAAAAGGAATACTTGTCAGTAAAAAAACTAAATAAATATGACACTCAATGTTTTTTTAGATGCTAAACCTCTATACTATAAAGAGATAAATCATGAGCGAATACATATCGCTTATGGTATGCTCAAACTACATATTAAACAACCTACAACTTTACATATTGTAGGTACTAATGGTAAAGGTTCAACAGGTCGTATAGTCGCACACCTTACATATAAGAGTGGATATAGTGTTGGACATTACTCTTCTCCACATATTTTGAAATTTAATGAACGTATTTGGATAGATGGAGCTGATGTTTCAGATGAGGTATTAGACAATGCACACCAAAAACTTTTTACTATCTTGGGTCAAGAGATGTCTGATGCATTGAGTTACTTTGAATACACAACACTTTTGGCTTTTATAGTGTTTGAAAACTGTGATTTGATGGTACTAGAAGCGGGGCTTGGTGGTGAGTTTGACGCGACTAATGTCTGCAATAAGGAACTCAGTATTATTACACCTATTGGTATAGATCATCAAGCTTTTTTGGGTGATACTATTGAAGAGATAGCATCTACGAAGATACGCAGTATTCAGAAGCAAGTCCTTTTAGCATCACAGCCTTATGTTGAAGTGGTAGAAGTTGCAAAAAAGATTGCAAATGAAAAGGGTGCAGTCCTTCGACAAGCTCAGGAACCGGGGAATATAAAGGTGACTGAGCTTGTCGAAGTCGCCGAAGCCAACGGTTGGGCTGATTATCTTATCACAAATGCTACTGTAGCCCTAGAAGCCTTAGATATTTTAAATATTAAGTATGATATTAATGATTTAAAAAGTTTAGAACTTTTTGGACGGTTTTATGCACTGACTCCACATATACGCATTGATGTAGGGCATAATCCACTTGCTGCTCGTGCCATAGAAAAAGCTTTAGATAAAAAAGTAGTACTCATCTATAACTCTTTAGATGACAAAGACTATGAAGAGGTGCTAAGAATACTCAAACCTAAAGTTAAACGTGTAGAGATTATTAAAATCCATTCGCAACGTGCTACAACTTTAGAAGAGATAGAAAAAGCTTTACAGGTAGTAGGGCTAGAATATAGTTATTTTGAAAATAATATAAGTGAAGAGGAAAACTATTTAGTTTTTGGATCATTTTACGTGGTAGAAGAATTTTTAAAACAAAGAAAAGAGAGAGATGTACCAAAGTAATATATATGAGTATTTAGAAGAGTTAACCCTTCGACACGCTCAGGGAACGGTGGCTGAGCCTGTCGAAGCCAAACTTCTCATTTGTAATGATGATAAAGAAGCTGTGCAGATACGAGACGTAGCTGTACTTTTAGGATACGATACTTTTGTCTTACTAGACTTACGGGTGAGTGTAGGTGAAGATTTACGTGCGTATGCTGAAGATGTACAGTTACTTTTTCTACAGTTAGCTTCTTTTCATCAAAGCACTCAGAAAAAAGTACTTATTTCTCCACTAAGAACGTTACTTATACCTTTTCCAAAATCAGAATATTTTTCTTCACAGACTATAGAGTTTGGTGAGACACTTAATCTTCAGGAGCTCAAAGATACCTTGTATCAATGGGGCTATCATTTTACAGATATTGCAGCACAAAGGGGAGAAGTCTCTTTTCGTGGGGATATTATAGATATCTACCCGATAGATTCTGAAAAACCGTATCGTATTTCACTCTTTGATGAAGAAGTAGAGACCATACAGCACTATGATGAGGGAACTCAAAAGCGTGTAAGTGAAGAGTTGGAAGAGCTAACTTTTACACCAGCATTTTTAGCCTTAGATAAAGCACAGCATGAAGCACTTAAAAATAGATGTGAACGAAGTAGCTATGATACTTTTGTCAAAGATATAGATGCTTTAGGGCTTTGGCATTTAGAGGACTTGGGTCAGAGTGCTTTAGAGCAGTTTTCTGGGGTTTTAGCATCTAACTTAGACGATGAACTGAAAGAAGTGTATGAACTCACAGTTCCTCTTGTACCTCGTAAATCATTTTTACTCCCTGCCATTCCTGAGGGTTCAAAATATAGAGATTTAGAAGCAGTCAACCATAACAAACTTTTAGAATCTCATAAAGAGAAGAAAATTACTATCATTGCTAAAAATGAGAGTATTGTTAGAGGGTCTGAATTAGATTCTTTTGAAAATATTGAGTTTATATATCAAGATGGTATAGTCAATATTTTGGGTGCAGATAGACTCATCCTCTCACTCAATAAACCAATCAAACGTAAAAAAGTAAAGAAAGCATCTATTATATTAGATGAGCTTAAACCTGGTGACTATGTGGTGCATGAGAACTATGGAGTGGGTATCTTTAAAGGAATAGAAAAAAGAGAGATATTGGGTTCACTCTCTGAGTTTGTGGTGATGCATTATCAAAATGAAGATGCACTACTTATACCAGTTTCTAGTCTAGAAGTCATAGACCGTTATGTAGCAGAAGGTGGGTCACTCCCTATACTTGATCGTATGGGTAAAGCCAGTTTTAAAAAGCTCAAAGCTAAGGTGAAAGAAAAACTCTTTGCTATTGCTTCGCAAATCATTAATCTTTCTGCACAACGACACCTCAAAAAAGGTATTAAACTCAAGCGAAACATGGAAGAGCATGCCATCTTTATGTCTGAAGCAGGGTTTGTGCATACTGAAGACCAAGAGAAAGCCATTAACGATATGCTTGATGATATGTCTTCGGGTAAAATGATGGACAGACTGCTTTCTGCCGATGTTGGTTTTGGTAAAACAGAAGTCGCGATGAATGGTATGTTTGTATCTGTAAAAAATGGATACCAAGCCATGATGATAGCACCTACGACACTCCTTTCTTCTCAGCATTATAAGTCATTAAAAGAGCGTTTTTATGAACATGGTATAAAAGTAGCGAAGTTAGATAGATTTTCAACAGCCAAAGAGAAGACACTTACCCTTAGAGGACTAGAAGAAGGCACTATAGATGTAGTGGTAGGTACCCATGCGCTGCTTAAAGCAAAGTTCAAAAACCTTGCCCTTGTTATCATAGATGAAGAGCATAAGTTTGGAGTCAAACAAAAAGAGACACTGAAAGAGATAGCTATAGATGTACATCTACTCTCTATGTCAGCTACACCTATCCCTCGTTCACTCAATCTTGCAATGTCAGATGTAAAGAGTTTTTCGGAAATTCTTACGCCTCCAACAGAACGTCAAGGGGTGAGAACTTTTGTTAAAAGCTATGATGATAAAGTCATCAAAGAAGCCATACTTCGTGAGATGCGTAGAGGTGGGCAGATATTTTATGTCTTTAACTCTATAGCGGGCATAGAAGAGAAGAAAAAAGTACTTTTAGAGATACTCCCTAAAGTGCGTATAGCAGTACTTCACTCTAAAATATCAGCAAAAGAGACAGAAGATGAGATGATGCAATTTGAGGATGGAAAGTATGATGTACTACTTTCTACCTCCATAGTAGAGTCAGGTATACACATGCCTCATGCCAATACTATGATAGTAGATGGGGCAGATAACTTTGGTATAGCAGACCTACACCAGCTACGTGGGCGTGTAGGACGTGGAGGAAAAGAGGGGTACTGTTATTTTATGGTGACAGATAAAGAATGTTTGACTGAAAATGCAAAACGTAGATTATTGGCTTTAGAGTCTCACTCAGACTTAGGCTCTGGGGCAGTACTTGCCTTTCATGACCTTGAAATACGTGGTGGAGGTAACATCATAGGTGAGGCACAGTCTGGGCATATTAAACAAATAGGGTATTCGCTTTACTTGCGTATGCTTGAAGATGCCATTAAAGAACTTTCAGGACAAGATAAAGAGGTAGCTCATAACATTGATATGAAACTCTCTATTGATGCTTATTTAAATGAAGAGCTTATAGAAGAAGATAGATTACGGTTAGAACTTTACAGAAGACTTTCTCTTTGTGAATCTACAGGGGAAGTCTATGAGATAGAGTCTGAGATAGCAGATAGATTTGGTAAATTGGATACGATTACAAGACAGTTTATAGATGTGATAGTTATGAAAGTCTTGGCACGTGAAAAAGGTATTTCTAAGGTCTCTTCTTATGGAGAAAACGTATTTATAGAGTTTAGAGAAGTTGGGTTAGATAGAGTAGTACTTAAATCTAATTCTAAAGATGATGATGACATCATAAGTACAGCGATGAGTTATTTGAAAAAATAATGTATAAGCATAGGCTAACCATGAGGGTTATATACTTTAGATAATATTTTATATTAGGAGAATATGAGTGAATTTTTTTGAATCAGAAATTTTAAAAGGTAAACATTTTTCTCCTAAAAGTCGTGAGAGACTTCGTGCTACTATGGTAAACCTATTTGTTTTAACTGGTTCATTTGTTATTTTACTTTATGCATATGAAAACTTTACTCAAGGTTACTATGTGATGTTGGCGATTGAATTAATCATTGTTTTTATTCTTGTAATCACATATTTAATTTTCCCCTATTATGTCAATACGAGACAAGCTTCCTACATAATACTGGCTGCTTTAACATTTTCTTTAGCTGTCTCTTTTGTTGTCCCAGATAAGGATCCTGAACTTTCTCTGTTTTGGTTGGCATCTTTACCAATATTTGTTTTTTTCTTTTTAGGTGTTGATAATGGGATTCGTTGGAGTACCAATATGTTTATTATTTTACTTTTAATACCATTTGCATCATTCATAACCGGAATAAAATTTGTGTATGAATGGGAGTTATTATCTCAAATATTATTGGGTTATTTAGTTGTCTCATATATGCTTTATATTATTGAGAGTGAGAGAAGTTCATACGAAAGTAGGTTAGCAGTTGCTTTAGAAGAGAATCAAATGCTTTTTAAAGAGGTGCATCATCGTACAAAAAATAATATGCAAGTCATTATGGGATTATTAGAGACGCAATCATTTAAGATAGATGATCCAAAATATAAAAAGATGTTTGAAACGCATGTGGATAGACTCAAAGCAATGAGTTTAATGCATAAAAATCTCTATACTAACCAATCTTATGAAGATGTGAATATAAAAGACTATCTTGAAGAGATAGCTAAAAGTTTAAGAAAATATACAGAACATCATATAACTACAAATATAGATCCTATCAAAGTAGATATGAAAATTGCTATGAATATAGGGTTGATTTTTAATGAAGCTGTGACTAATGCAATTGAACATGCCTTTAATGAAGAACAGCAGGGTGAGATCAAGATCGCCTTTAATCATATAGGTACACGTTGTATTTTTAGTATACATGATAATGGGAAAGGGTTTGA
>CAZXGY010000067.1:0-6525 GCA_964640455.1 uncultured Sulfurovum sp. | reverse complement strand
AAGATACACCGTAACCTTTTTCCTAACTCTAACTACCCTGAAGTAGCCCTTGTCATCGTTCAGCCAGGAGCGAGTGCTAAGACGATGGCATCTAACATCGCTGTACCTGTAGAAGAAGAACTCTATGCACTTGATGAGATACGCCGAGCCTACTCCAACACTATAGATGAAGTGACTGTTATACGTGCAGAGTTTGAATACTCAAAAAACATCGATACCGCAGTGAATGATGTAACCAATGCACTCTCAAAGATACGTGCAAAACTTCCTAGCGATATACGTGAACCTCAGATTATTAAAATCACTGAAGCAACGGCACCTGTACTCGTGGTCTCTATGTCTCACAAAGAGGGGACAACGCTAAGTTTAGAAGATATAAGAGATATCGCCTCAGGAGAGATAAAACATAAACTACTCAAAACCAAAGGTGTAGCCAATGTTGACATCTTTGGTGGGTATGAGAAAGAGGTACAGATTATTGTTGATAAAGAGAAGTTAGATGCCTATCATCTCTCTTTAGGGCAAGTCATCGCCACCATCCAAAAAAATGATAATGAGTATGCTGTAGGTTTTGTAAGTAATGAGTCGAACCGTTATCTACTCAAATCTCAAGGTAAACGTGAAAAGGTAGATAAGCTCAAAGCCTTACCTCTCACCGCAGATATTAAACTCTCAGATGTGGCAGAGGTTTATTTTGGACACTACGAAAACTCTGCTGCATATTTTGGTAATGGTAAGGCGGCTATTGCTCTGTCTATTCAACGTTCTGTTAGTGCTGATGTGATTAAGACGATTGATAAAGTGGAAGGCTTGATGAAAGAGTTTAAAGCCAAATACCCTAACATTAACTTTGAAGTGAGTGACACTCAAAAAGAGACGATAGAACAAAGTACTATGAATATGTTTGATTCACTTCGTGATGCAATTATCATGTCAACGATAGTGGTCTTCTTATTTTTAGCATCTTTCCGTCAAATATTAGTGGTACTTGTGACCATTCCTTTGGTATATGCTTCAACTATAGCCTTGATGTGGCTTGTGGGTATCGACTTTAACGTTGTAACCTTGACGGCAATTATATTGGCACTGGGGCTGTTATTAGATGACACAGTAGTGGTGATGGAGAATATTGAGAGGCACTACCGTGAGCTGCATAAAGATATACATGCAGCAGTTTTTGATGGTACGAAAGAGATTATGTTTGCAGACCTTTCTGGTACGATAACTACGATGATAGCTCTAGCACCTATGCTCTTTGTTGGAGGGTATCCTCAAACGGTTTTTGCACCGTTGGTTGGGACACTCTTACTTGCATTGGTTGCTTCATATGTTATTTCTATTGTGGCAGTACCTTTGTTGTCGTTACATATATTGGCAATAGAAAACCCACTTTTACTGAAAGTTGAAGGGTGGTTTCATGCAGTCATCGGTCGTGCCAATGACTATATTCAAGGGTTCTTTGCTTCACTTGTGAAGAGCATTACTGCTTCAAAAGCATTAGGATTTGTTTCTATTTTTGTACTCATTGCACTTTTTGTGACTTCTGTAAAACTAGTCATGCCTGTCGTTGGACAAGAACTTATGCCTCCTATGGATACAGGTGGGGTAAATATTAAAATTACTACCCAAGCCAACTTACCTATAAAAAAATCTGAGGAGATTATGGCTAAGGTAAATACCATTATCAAAAAGCAAGGAGAGTTACTTCGTATTTCAGGGAGTATTGGTTCTGAAGCAGGGGTTATGAGTATTGGTTCTGGTTCAGGGATAGACCATATTTCTGTGGTAGCTACTTATGTAGATAGATATAAAAGAGAAGAAGATATTTGGCAGATATCTAAGTCTCTAAGAGAGGCTATTGCTAAGATACCTAATGTGAAGTATTTGGATGTTACACCTTATGGAGCCACGGCACTAGCTAGTATTAGAGCAAGTGTTGATGCAAAACTCAGTAGCGATGATATCAATTCACTACAAGCTGCAGGAGATGATGTGAAGAGAGCACTCTCTAAAACCAAAGGGGTTGTCTCTACTTCTACTACGTGGGATATGGATAAAGTGGTTTATAACCTAAACATAGATGAAGCACAAGCAGCTCAGTATGGACTGACCCGTGCAGATGTCACAGCACAGTTACAGCTTGCACTTCGTGGAGCACCCGTGGCTAGTTTTCCTAAGACTAACTCTATGGACTATACGGTAAGGGTATGGCTACCACAAGAACAGATAGACCATTTTGATAAAGTGTTGCGTATGCTTATTGATACTAAGAGTGGGAAAATACCACTAAATAAAATAGCAACAATAGACTCAAACAAAGAGCCAAGTCTCATTACCAGAGAAGACTTACAATATACACTTGAAGTCTATGGTGATAGAGAAAAAGGTGCGGTATCTCACATTATGGCTAACTTTGAAGAGCAGCTAGAGAGTGTGACATTACCCAAAGGTGTAGTGTTAGAACAGATAGGGGATATTAAACAGTTTAAAGCATCTGCTGAACGTATGGTAGGTGCTATTATTGTAGCGGTGGTACTTATTTTCTTTACGCTTATTGTGATGTTTGCCAATGTAAAGATATCGCTAATGATACTCTTCTCTATTCCACTTACTATTATAGGGGCATCATGGACGATGTTGGCTATAGGGTATCATATCTCTATGCCAGCGATGATGGGTTTTATGTTGCTCTCTGGGGTGATAGTAAACAATGCTATTTTGCTTATTCACTTTGCTATTGAACAAGTAAAAAATGGAATGAATAAAAGAGAAGCCATGCTAGAAGCTATTAAAATACGTACACGTCCTGTACTTATGACAGCATTTGCTGTAAGTGCGGGGATGCTTCCTGTTGCACAAGGTGCTGCTATAGGGCTTGAAAGACTTGCACCACTTGGTGCTGTGGCTATTGGTGGATTGATTGTAGGTACATTTATGACACTTGTGTTTATACCTATTGTGTTTATATGGACGGTGAAAGAAGAGAGAATTTTGGCGATATAGATGAAGAAAACCATACTTATTTTAGATAGTACATTTAAATAGTATTTACTTTTCTCTTTTTTAACACTTCCTTAACGTTTTTCCGTCATAATATTTTAAAAAGATTTTAATGATGCAAAGACATGGTACACGCCATTTTATCTCTTACCTTATTACGACTTTACTCTATGTGGGTGCAGCTGTAATATTTTTTTATTCTAAAAATCATCATTATGTCTCTTCTGAAATTATGGAAGAGAAAACCATAGAGATGTCTCTTTCTACCTTTGTTCCTGAAGTAGTAGAACCTCCTAAGGAAATTATTAAAGAAGTAGTAGAACCTGAACCAGAGGAAGAGCCTAAAGAAGAACCAAAAGTTGAGGAGATTATTGAGGAGCCACTGCCTGAACCTGTGGTTGAAAAAGTAGTAGAGACACCTATAGTAAAAAAGCCTAAGCCAGTCATAAAAAAACGTATTGAAAAACCCAAGAAGAAAAAAGTTGTAAAGAAAAAAGTAATAAAAAAGAAAAAAGTAACAAAAAAGAAAAAGCCTAAGAAAAAACCTTCAAGTCAACAGGCATCATCTAAACAATCAAAAAGTACAAAAGCAGAACGTAATAAATTTTGGACTAAATTAAGGGTCAAAATTGACCGAAATAAATTTTATCCACGTATAGCTAAAAAAAGAGGTATGCAAGGAAGTGTGAAAGTAAAATTTACCATTTTAGCCAATGGTAATGTGGGGCATATCTCAGTAAGTGGACCCAAGGTATTTTATAACTCAGCAAGAAATGCTGTGAAGAAAGCTTTTCCTATAAATGCTAAAAAATCACCCATTTCTCTGCCTACAAGTATTAATTTGACACTTCGTTACCAACTTCGATAAGTTTAACACATAATTAACATAAGCATGTAACAATACTTCAAAGAATTTGGAGGAGTTACCCATGAGGAAAATAATTTATCTTTCGTTTGCTTGTTCGATTTTACTACATGCAGCACAAGTAGAGTTGGAAACTATAAATGTAGAAGCTAAAGCAGATACAGAAGTGATTAAAGATGTTCATGGGGAAGACATTAAATCAGCAGACCTTGCAGAAGCACTTTTTAAACAGAGTCCAAGCGTCTCTTTAGTGAGACGTTCTGGTATTGCCAATGATGTCATTGTAAGAGGTCAGAAAAAAGATAACATTAATGTGACGATTGATGGGGCTAAAGTTTGTGGTGCATGTCCAAATAGAATGGACCCACCTGTTTCTCATGTATTAACAAATAATATTGACTTTATAGAAATTAATGAAGGTCCTTACAATGTTGAAGATTTTGGTGTACTCAGTGCAGATGTCAAAATACATACCATTAAGCCATCTAAAGAGTGGTCTGGAGATATCAATCTTGGGTATGGAAGCTGGAACTATAAAAAAGCAGCCTTCTCTTTAAGTGGAGGAACGGATACCTTACGTATTTTAGTCAGTGGTTCAACGGAAACAAGTGAACAGTATGAAGATGGTGATGGTCATGATTTTGTAGGACAGATACAAAGAGAGATTGATGCGGGTAAAGTGAACATGGGTAAAAATCCTCAATACCAAGATAAATATAAAAACTTAGATGCCTATGATAAAAAAACATTAATGACAAAAATCTTTTGGAATATTTCTGATAATCAAGAGTTAAGAGTAAGCTATACAGCAAATAGAAGTACGGATATTCTTTATCCCTCTTCAAAAATGGATGCTATGTATGATGATTCTGATATCTACAATTTGGAATATAGTGCAAAAGACTTAGGTACGTACTCTAAAAAACTTGATTTCCAAGCCTATCAATCAGAAGTGGAACACCCTATGTCTACAGAGTATAGAGAGATGGGTAAGATGATGTATATGACCCATGCACTGACTACTAAAATGCAAGGAGCCAAACTTAAAAATAGTTTTGATTTGGCTAACCATACGATTACTGCTGGTTTAGACTACTCATTACGTAATTGGGATGGAGGATATTTGAGAAATGATAAACCTCTACCTGAGAACTTTTTTCATAGTATCTATGATGTAGATACGGAGAATAAGTCAATCTTCTTAAAAGATAAGATTACAATGGATAAATTGGTTTTAGATGTGGGACTACGTTATGACAGTACAGAAATTACTTCTGCCAATGTTAAACAGCAATCAAATGACTATGAAGAGCTAAATGGATATATGTATGCTACCTATAATGCAGATGATAATAGTCAATATTTTGCTGGTTTTGGTAAATCATCACGTGTTCCTGATGCAAAAGAACTTTACTGGATAGGTAGCCCAATGAAAATGCCAGATGGTTCGATGAAAGCCATAAGCATAGGTACCCCAAACCTAGCTGCAACGGTTAATTATGAGTTTGATATGGGGGTGGAGAAACAATTTGAAGATGCAACATTTAAAGCTAAAGTCTTTTATTCTCAATTAGATGATTTTATAGCCTATAACGCCTCTAAAAAAATGAATAAATATGAAAATGTTGATGCTTCTATTTATGGTATAGAGATGAGTGGAACTTATATTGCAACAGAATCACTCTATTTTGATTATGGATTTGCCTACCAAAAAGGCGAAAAAGAGACAGCACTTGCAGGGCAAAGTGGAACCAATATGCCAGAAATACCACCTTTTAAATATAATTTAGCTGCAAATTATGATTGGGATGAGAGTTTTACCCTTCGTGCAGAGTTAGTGGGTTCTGATACTTGGAGTGATTTTGATGTAGAAAATGGTGAGCAGGAGCTTGATGGTTTTGCCATACTCAATCTTAAAATCACAAAAAGGTTTGCACAAAACTTTGAGTTAACCATAGGGGTAGATAATGTGTTTGATACAACATATGCTGCTTCTAATACCTATAAAGACTTGATACTTCTACCCACAGTAGGAGACAATGAAGTGATGCTTATGAATGAACAGGGACGCTATGCTTATACAAATTTAAATTATAAGTTTTAATTTCTTTCGCCTCTTCTTACTTTTCCTCTCTTTGAAAACGACAAAGAGGAAGAGTCCTCCTAGTGTTTAGCTAAGTCTAAAATAACCTTTATTGATAAAATGAATAAATTATTGCATGCCAAAGTGTTAAATTAGTGTTAAATTCTTGATACAAATCAATTATATTTATTATGCTCTTTAGTTATAATCAAAAGTGTTTGGTTGTAGCAATAGGAATATTTTATTGCTAGAAAACAAATAAGCGTCGATTTAGTACAAGCTAAATCTGTTTTAATAAATCTGGAGGAGGAAAAATGAGTTACAAGTTAAATAAACTTTCGGCTCTCTTTTTAGGTTCTGCATTGGCTGCGACGACAGTCTTTGGTTCAGGAGCTTTAGAGAAAGTTATGAAAGATAGAGGCTTAACGGAAAATGATGTCATCCGTGCAGCGAAAACATACAACCCTACTGGTGGAAGAGATGAGTTTATCGTCTTTAGTTCAGGTGGTCAATCTGGACAAATGATTGTCTATGGTGTACCATCTATGAGAATCTTAAAGTATATCGCTGTATTTAC
>CAZXGY010000066.1:0-6608 GCA_964640455.1 uncultured Sulfurovum sp. | reverse complement strand
GTTTACGTAGCAGCTACTTTTAACAATACTGTTATTACAGTAACAGATGAAATGGGTAACGTTATCTCTTGGAGTTCTGCAGGTTCTCTAGGATTTAAAGGTTCTAAAAAATCTACTCCATTTGCAGCGGCAGAAGCAGTAGCAGATGCTATGAACAAAGCTAAAGAAAACGGTGTTAAAGAAGTTGGGATCAAAGTTCAAGGTCCTGGTTCTGGTAGAGATACAGCTGTTAAAGCTATCGGTGCAACTGAGGGAATTAGAGTAACATCTTTAAAAGATATTACACCACTTCCACACAATGGTTGTAGACCACCTAAGAAGAGAAGGGTATAAGCATGGCAAGATATAGAGGTCCAGTTGAGAGACTAGAAAGAAGACTTGGCGTTGATTTAGGATTAAAAGGTGAGCGTAGACTCGCTGGTAAATCTGCATTAGAAAAAAGACCATATGCTCCAGGGCAACACGGTCAAAGAAGAACAAAGATTTCAGAATATGGTCTTCAACTTCAAGAGAAGCAAAAAGCTAAGTTTATGTATGGCGTTTCTGAAAAACAATTTAGAGCACTTTACAAAGAAGCTAACTCAAAAGATGGTAACACAGGGGCAATCCTTATCCAACTTCTTGAGCAAAGACTTGATAACGTAGTTTACAGAATGGGTTTCGCAACGACTAGAGCGTCTGCTAGACAATTCGTAAATCATGGTCACGTACTTGTAGATGGTAAGAGAGTTGATATTCCTTCATTTAGAGTAAAAGCAGGTCAAAAAATTGAGATCAGAGAAAAGTCTAAGAGTAATCCTCAGATTTTAAGAGCAATCGAATTAACTAACCAAACTGGTATGGTTGAATGGGTTGACATGGATAAAGAAAAACTTTTTGGTCTTTTTACTAGAATTCCAGAAAGAGCAGAAATTGCAATCCCAGTTGAAGAGCGTCTAATCGTCGAGCTTTACTCTAAATAATACATAAGTAAAGGCTATTAATGAGAAAAATTAAAGTTGCACCATTTATGCCAACAGAGGTAGAAGTGAACGAAATCAGCGCTAACCGTGCTGAAATCATTGCTTATCCTTTTGAAAGCGGTTATGCTGTTACACTTGCGCACCCACTAAGAAGACTTATTTTAGGTTCTTCTATCGGATATGCACCTATTTCAATTAAAATTGAAGGTGCTGCTCACGAGTTTGACAACATTAGAGGTATGCATGAAGATGTTGCTGTATTTATTATCAATCTTAAAAACATTCGTTTTAAAATTAAAGACGAGAGTGATAGAGTTGAATTAAAATATAGTTTCTCTGGACACAAAGAAGTATCTGCACAAGATCTTAACAATGATCAAATTGAAGTAGTTAATGGGGATCTTCCATTGGCAACACTTAATGAAGATGCAGAACTTAACTTTACAGTGGTTATCTCTAAAGGTATTGGTTATGTACCAAGTGAAGACCTTAGAGATGATGTTGCTGCTGACAGTATCGCATTAGATGCTTTCTTTACTCCGGTAAGAAAAGCAAACTATAAGATTGACCCTGTACTTGTAGAAGACAATCCTAATTTTGAAAAGATTATTTTTGATATCGAAACTGATGGTCAGATTGGTCCAGTTGAAGCATTTACAAATGCATTAGAAGTGATGAATAAGCAACTGTCTGTTTTTAATACGGTACTTGATTTAGATATCAGTATAGCACCAGTAAAAAGAAGCAGTGACGATAGCGAACTTAAACCTTTTATGCAAACAGTAGATAGTCTAGGACTTAGTGCTAGATCATTCAACTCACTCGATAGAGCTGGTATGAAGTTCATCGGAGAATTGGTACTTATGAGTGAAAATGAGATTAAAAATATCAAAAATCTTGGTAAAAAATCTTTAGATGAAATTAATGAGTGTCTCGTAGAGCACGGATTTGGTTCAGAATTTGATCTCGCAGATGTTACAAGAGTAAATCTTGTGAAGAAAATTGAGCAACTTAAAGCGTAAGCTTTAAGTTATATATTAAAGGAAAATTATGAGACATAAGCATGGTTATCGTAAATTAAACAGAACGTCTTCTCACAGAGCAGCGCTTCTTAAAAACCTTTCTATTGCTTTGACAAAAGAAGGTAGAATTGAGACTACATTGCCAAAAGCTAAAGAGCTTAGATCTTACTATGAAAAGCTTATTACTAAAGCTGCTTCAGGTGATTTTAATGCACACAGAGCTATTTTTGCAATGTTACAACACAAAGAGATTACAAACACAATCGTGAATGAAATCGCTCCAAAATACGCTGATAGAAACGGTGGTTACACTCGTATCATCAAAACACGTATGAGAAAAGGTGATGCAGCACCTATGGCAATTATCGAACTCGTATAATTGTACCTGCACTTTTAGTATTTCAAGGCTTTTGCCTTGAGTACACCTACTTTTAACTAAATCATTTTTTTACCATTGACAAAGAAACACTTTTAGTGTATAACACGCATATAAGTCTATTGAATACACAATAACTTTACAATGATTTTGTTATAATATTACTAATTAGGATATCTAAAGATATCATTTAAGGAGAACCATTGATTCCATTTACAGATGAAGAGTTAAAGCCCGCAGTTGAGGGAGTAATTGAAAAAGTAAGACCTTCTATTAAATTAGATGGTGGTGACATAGAATTAATTGCCATTAAAGATGGTGTGGTATATGTGCAACTGCAAGGTGCATGTGTAGGATGTGGAAGTGCTGGTACAACCATTAAGTTTGGTGTAGAGAGACAAATACAGACACTTATACATCCTGAGATTACTGTAATGAGTGTTCCCTCAGGTTGGGAAGATAAATTGGATCAATTGGGTTAAAATGGCTAAAATTAATCAGGATTTATTATTACAAAGAGCAGAACGCGAATTTCTTGAAGGTGACTATACTAATTCACTTAGATCATATGGGTTGATTTTAAGAGATTATCCAGCATTAGATGAAGCAAAAATTGGTGTTTATTTGAGTGATCTTGGTATTGAGAGTGAAGATGAGGCTCAAGCACTGTTTGACTATTATCAATTGATTAAAAGTGAAAAAGAAAATGCGGTAGATATTATTGATGGTTTGATTGAAAACCTTGATAGTTCAAAACAGCAGATACAAGAGCTTTTACTTGACCCTGTTGAAGAGCAAGTAGAGTATGGTGATGGTATACGATATAGTGATTTTCTACAACTTGTAGAGAGTAGAGGCTCTTTTAAAAAGACATTTGAAGATATTATGTTCTCTACAAAAGTGGTGATTACTAACAAAGATGAGTTTATCGATTTTGTGACCCAGCTTTCAAATGAAGGTTTTGATGAGATGGCATTAGGCTATCTTGATGCATCAAGTCATCTTTTTGGGAATGATCAAGATGTTCTTGCTTTATACCATGTTGTAAGTGGTAACTAAATTGAAATTAGATTTTATAAAAGATGACTATAAGTTCATAACAGATGATACAAGTAAATTAGATACAGAGACACTCTTCTTAAAAACAGCACAAAATATGTCTTACTATGAAAAGTTAGAAATTAAACCTAAGAGTATTACACCCGAAGAGTTAATACTTGCATGGAAACTTTCAGACATGAAAGTAGTGGGCGTGACTGGAACCAATGGTAAAACGACTGTAACAGCAGCTATTTACTCTTTTCTCCTTGATTTAGATGAGAAGCCTGCCTTGCAGGGTACACGTGGTCTTTTTGCTCATGAGAAGCGTATAGAAGATAAAAGTATGACAACACCTTCTATTTTGGAAACACTACATAATATGAAACAGACTTCAGAGTTAGGGTGTAACTATTTCATTATGGAAGTGAGTTCACATGCTATTCATCAAAAGCGTATAGAAGGTCTTAATTTTGCACTCAAGGTACATACCAATGTAACGTCTGATCACTTAGATTATCATGGTACTGTAGAGGAGTATAGACGTGTAAAGAGTCTCTTCTTTGCTGATGAAACACCTAAGTTACTGAATAAAGATGATATCAAAAAGATTACGTATAATCCTATCGGTGCACAAAGTTATGGTGTGGATGAACCTGCAACATTTAGGGTACAAGCATTTTCACTGCTTCATGGTATCACCGCAGGGATAAAACATTTACAAGTAGAAGCAACTTTCCATTCTCCTATGGTAGGACTTTTTAACCTTTTTAATTTGATGGCAGCAGTAGGTGCTGTGCAGATGTTGACAAAACGTCCTATTGAAGAGATATGTGATGTGGTAGAGTATTTTGCAGGTGTATCTGGACGTATGGAAGTGGTCAGTCGTGATCCTTTGGTTATCGTAGACTTTGCCCATACAGATGATGGCATGCATGCAGTACTAGAATCTATGAAAGATAGAGATATCTCTGTAGTCTTTGGTGCAGGGGGAAATCGTGACAAAGAGAAACGTCCTCGTATGGGATCTGTTGCAGGACGTTATGCCAATAAAATTTATGTCACATCAGATAACCCACGTGATGAAGTACCTGAGCAAATACTAGAAGACATTTTAGTAGGATTACATGGTAAAGACAATGTCACGGCTTGTCCTGATAGAAAATTGGCTATTAAACTAGCGCTTGATGCCCTTCAAGAGAATGAAGTACTACTTATTCTTGGTAAAGGTGATGAAGACTATCAAGAGATAAAGGGTGTGAAACATCCTTTTGATGATAGAGAAGTAGTGAGAGAGTTATTGAACATTCAATAGTCTCACTCTCTTTTTACCCCATACTCCCCATATCAAATTTTTCCCCATTTTTTTGCGTCTCTTTGTAAAGTTTATCGGCATGAACAATCTGATAGGTCATCCATGAGAATGAAAGTATCATGAGTAATCCTGCAAGAAAAATAAAAATATTGACAAAAAGTGACAATACAAAAGTGACAATAGTTGCTAAATGGATGTAAAGATGTTTTTTGGCAGTTTTTGGATGGATGACTTCATGCATCATAGGAGCAGTGAAGTAGCCTTGAGAGTTTAAATGGAACCATGTAAGAAAGGGTACAATTTTGTAAAACATAGCAAAGACAATACTAAGAGCAAACGAGGCAAAGAAAAGGTAAGAGAGACTTTTTAGTATACTGATTTCTGTAAAGAGTGTAGCGGTCATGGTTAACATACTTACGATTAAAGAGCTAAGCCCTATACGCCAGAACCATACGGTTGCATCGGTTAAAGGTCGTTTCCTTTGTGTCAACCTTTTGAGTGTTAAAAGAGCATACCCTATCAATAGTAAAGCAAGTAGACTATTGGATATTATCCACACTGCGGGGTTGAATAATCCTATCATGGTTGTGATGACAAGTAGTGTTAAAAGTGTCAAGGGTAAGTACTTACTGACAAGTCTAGGGTAGCTTGGTGTGACATAAAACATCTCAATCACTTGAAATGAGATAGAGAGTATAAGTAGTGCTATCCATCCAAAAAGTCCAAAAGAGTAGTGGGCAGTTTTTATTTGTGTATAGTAACTCCCCTCTAGAAGCCCTCCAAGGGTACCTGTCAAATAGAGTGCCAATAAAATGACAATAACTAAAGAAAACAGTGCACTTAACATTCCTTTGGATGAGCTACTATGATGAGGCAGACTCCATAGGTTTTTTACCATAATGATAGTGATGTAAAGTAGGGCTCCCCCCAGTAAGAATGAAGCAACACTAAAAAGCCAAGGTACAGAAAAGTTAAAGGCCAAGAGTAGAGTAAAAACCCATAGTATAAAAGGATACTGTACTAAATTGGCTTTTTTAACGGGAGAGGTAAGGGTTACCCCTGCAATGACAGGTAACATCTGAAATAGTGCAGCAAACATAAAAGATAACATAACACCAAGTGTCAAAGTATGTGTAACTATAACAGCTTCTATATTCTGTGCATCAAAAATAGTATTTTGAAAAAAAAGAATGAGTATACCTGCCAAAATACCAAAGAGTGCACCAGAAAAAAAGAAACGAAAAACGACAGAGATAGGAGGAGCTTGATCTAGAGAGAGACCATTTTGATTAAACACTGAGAAGCTCATTTAAATCAATATGGGGATTTCTGCAAATAAGTATATGCCAGTCTCCTTCTGTGTCTTCTCTATTGAGTATTTGAAAATTTTGTTCACTGGCAAGATCAAGAAGAGGTATAGGATTTTTACGATGTATCATGTACAAATAATTTTCTTCATCTAACTCTCTTAGTGCTTTCATCGCAAGTTCAAGAGGTTTTGGATGCTCTAGTTCTCTAGCATCCAATGCAATTTTCTTCAAATCTGGCATGATGTTAAAGCTCAACACTCTTCATCTTATCTAGTGTGCTTGCTTTAAGTTCAGGAGGGAGTACTCTATCACACATGGCATAGAGCATTTGCTCTTCTTTCATGTTATGCTGTTGTAGTAAAATCATCATAGATTCACAAAGTGAGAGGTAGGCATCTTTATCTTGAGACTCTATAGCATGTGCTAGTTTACCAATAAGTCCTCTGACTTGTTCATGTTCATAACGCATGACTTGTGTAGGGCCTTCAGCACTTCCTGTTTGTGTTTCAAATGCAGGGAAAAGTTCTTCTTCTTCTCTTTTAAAGTGTCTAAGTGTATCGTTTGAAAAAGCCAAAAACTTTGTCT
>CAZXGY010000065.1:0-6632 GCA_964640455.1 uncultured Sulfurovum sp. | reverse complement strand
CTATCCTTGAAGTGGGATGTGGTTCTGGCTATCAAGCAGCGATACTTTCAAAAATCTGCCGTCGCGTCTTTACCATAGAACGTATAGATGAACTTATGAAAGAAGCAAAGTCAAGATTTACAGAACTCGAAATGCATAATATATTTCCACGTTTTGATGATGGACAACGTGGATGGAAGCAGTATGCACCCTTTGAGCGTATTTTATTTTCGGCAACAGTTAAAGAGATACCTGAAGTACTTTTTGAACAACTTGCTGAGGGGGGCATACTTGTAGCTCCTGTTGAAGAGGCTGAAAATTATCATATTATTACGCGATATTATAAAAAAAATGGGCGTATTACATCTGAGACCATTGAGCAGTGTTTATTCGTCCCCGTACTAGATGGCACGCAAAAGTAAATTAATTACTATCATTGCATCTATAAATATCTAAAAAAACTTCCAACGAACAAGAGTTCGCTTACAATTTTTTTAAACATTTCTAAATACAAGCATAGTAATTACTTTATATTTTGAGGTATTCATGCTGTCAACCTTTCATAAAACTTATGTTACACTCTACAAATTTTGTAAATCATATAATGATAGATAGGGATGGGTATGGAAAAGTTGATGAAACCAGCAGAATATGCACAAGAGCTTGGCATTTCGAGACAGGCAGTATATGCAAAAATAAAACGTGGTATTTTAAAGGCAAAAAATGTTGAGGGTAAACTTTACATTGTTATTGACAAAATAGAAAAACAAAATACCAATAAATCAGTAGCAACATCGACCCCTAAAGTAAAAACCACAACGAATGTAATAAAGACAGAGGCTAAAGACTATAAGGCACTACTCTCGGCTAAAGATGAAACTATCTTTGTACTTAAAGGTACAGTGAAAGATCTTAAAAAATCAAACAAACAGATATCTACTACGCTTAAAGGTGAAATTGATCTGCTCAAAGAGGCTTTTCATGAGATGCGTTCACTGTATGTGATGCAGCTTGAATTGAAAAAACCTGAGACGCAAGAGGTCATAGAAGTAGAAGAAGAGATAGTCAATATCAAATGGATAGGGTTAAAAAAGTTTTTTAAACTTTATGATATTACAAAAAAGAAACAACAAGAGAAAATAGTAAAACGTTTAACTAAAGTCTTTAAAAAAGAGGATGCACGTTTAACTAACAGGGATGGGAAACTTAAACTCAATGCAGATGCATACTATGGAGATATTGTAAAATAATGCAAATACTTAAACAATTTTCAAAAGAATATTCTCTTTTTGTTGGTATCATTACCTTTTTTTCTATGTACCGTTTTGAACATAGTTTGGTACAAAGTAGCATGGGGAACCTACTCGGTTTTGCTATTTTATTTGTAGTGATTATCTATGCGGCTATGTCAGTAGCCCATCATGCAGAGATGCTTGCAGAGAAGTTTGGAGAGCCTTATGGGACACTTATCCTTACCTTTTCAGCTGTGGTAGTAGAGATAGTTATTATTGTAATCATGATGATGCATGCTGAAAACCCTACACTTGCACGAGATACCATTTATGCAGCCATTATGCTTGATATTAATGGTCTATTGGGAATTGCCGCTATTATAGGGGGGATTAAGTATGGAGAACAGCCTTACAATGTAGACTCTTCAAACTCCTATCTTTCTATGTTACTTGTGGCTATTGGTATTGCGATGGTATTACCGCATTTTGTGGGAGCAGAACACAGCAATATGTTTATGCTCTTTACAGTGATAACATTTATACTCCTGTATATTACGTTTACACGTATACAACTTAAGTCACATAAGTACTTTTTTGAGTACAAAAGTACAGAAGAAAAGTGTGATGAGACAGAGCACTGTGCATCACATGGAGAGATAAATGCATGGTACCATACTGCGGCACTTGTTTCTTATATTGTTGTCATCGGTGCATTGGCTGAGATATTGTCTGTCTTTATGGGTAATACTTTGGCAAACTTTGGATTGCCTTTAGCTATAGGTGCAGTGGGGGTAGCCCTTATCTCTGCTTCTCCTGAACTTATTGTAGCAGTGCGAGCTGCACGTGACAATCGTATGCAAACAGTGATTAATATTGCTCTTGGGGCATCTCTAGCAACTATCCTATTGACTATTCCTGCAGTGATTATAGTTTCCTACTTCATGGGTATGGGTTTAGAACTTGCTATTACCCCTTTACAAGGTATTATGTTAGGGTTGACACTTTTAGTAAGTATTGTAAACTTTAACGATGGTGAAACCAATGTACTTGAAGGATTCTTGCACTTTATTTTATTTATTGTTTTTGTATTTCTACTGTTTGTCTAGAGGCTTCAAGCTATTCTAGTTATAATAAATGATGAATAAATTACTCCTTATCTTTCTTTCCATTATCCTCTTTGTACTGGTTACTGTCACCGGTACACTTTTTTACGCATTTAGCAGCAGCGGTAATGACCTTTTAAAAACATACCTTCATGAAGAACTAGAAGAGAAGATAGGATTACCTGTGGAAGTACGTAAATTTACGCTTGAAGCAGGAAAATCCAGCCTGAGTATGCGTATCAATAAAGAAGCAGCTATCAAGGTAGAAGTGCATTATGATCTTCTGGCACAAACGTTTAAAGGTATTTACCATGTGAAGGCTGAAAACTTTCATTATGAAAAGATGACCTTACGAGATATAGATATTCAAGGACACTTTAAAGGTGTAGCAGAAGATATCGAGGTAGATGGGATAGGAAGTGCACTTGATGCACCACTTGCTTATCATTTTCGTCTCCTAGAGCAGATGCCACAAAATATAGAAGCAAATATAAAAGGTATGGCTTTATCAGAAGTATTGGAGCTTACAGGTCAACCTCCTTTAGCAACGGGTCAAATAAATGTTGAGATTAATATGCCAGATATTGGTAAAGAGTTTGCTAATGGATATGGGCATATAGTATTAGATAAAGCAGTGTTCAATGCAGAAGAGATTAAAAAAACATATGATTTAACGGTACCTAAAAAAAGTTATGTTTCAGGAAATATAGATCTCAAGCTTAATGGAAATAACTTAAATTTTTTAGTCAATACGCAGAGTAACCTTTTTAACTTGAATATTAAAGATGCTTCGGTTAATTTAGAAAATAAAAAAGTATTTGCAAATTATATGATGGATGTAAAAGAGATGGCAATCCTTACACAAAATAAACTTGCAGGACCACTTAAAGTAACAGGTAATGTTGAAGTAAAAAATGAGAAATACTACGTCAAAGGAAGTACTAATACTTTGGGAGGAGCATTACTCTTTGATATCTCAGAGAGATCCCAATTTCATTTTGAAAACCTTGAATTAGCCAAAATACTACATCTAACCAAGCAACCACACTATGCAAAAGGATTGTTAAGTGGAAGTGCTGACTTAGACAAAGCGTTAGAAAGTGGTCAGTATAAAGTCAAAGTACAAAAAGGTCAATTTGGTGCAAAAAGTATTGCAGAGAAGTTTGGCTATCAAATACCAAGTATTAATAGTTTTAGTTTTGATTCGACGGGGGAAATTGTAAAAAAAGTATTGAATGCTAATGTAACACTCAAGTCAACGCTAAGTGATGTAAAACTTACAGAAGTGGTTTATGATATAGGAAAAAAGAAACTCAATGCTGACTATGATGTTTTTCTCCCAAATATTGGCTTGCTCATGCCCAATAACAAGGCAGTAAAAAGAGGATATATGAGTGTCAAGGGGAATGTAACGCTTGACAAAACACTTTATGTTAAAGGCAGTGCAAAAGGTTTAGGAGAAAAATTAGATTTTACTTATGATAGTAAAACAGCAACAGTCAATGCAAATGACTTGTTTGTAGAGAAGTTACTTTCATTAAGTGCCTTACCTCGATATGTAAAAGGAAAACTCTCAAGCTCTGTTAATATTACCAATATAAAAAATTTGGATGGTTCTTTCTCTTTTAAGAGTGCCAAACTTGTTACGCAACCCAATGTGATGAAGCGTCTTATAGATAAAAAACTTAATATAGCAATAGCGTTAGAGAGCAAAGGAAAGCTCAAGTCAGGTATAGCCTACATTAATACAAAGATGAAAACATCTATGGGTAACTTGACCTTAGATAATATGGTATTTAACACAAAAAACAGTACTTTCAAGAGTACGTATGTTTTAGATATACCTGCTTTAGAAAAGACCTATGCGTTAACAGAAAAGAAACTCTATGGACCGATGCTTTTATCTGGAGATATCTCACAAGATAAAGCCTTGAAAGTAACGGGGATGACAAAGTCTTTAGGTGGAAACATAGAGTATACCCTGATAGGTGATGCTCTTAAAAGTAAAATAACCAAAGTATCTTTAGAAAATATTTTAGGCATGTTAGGACATAAAAAATTAGTAAAGGGTGATGCCTATGGTACCGTTACTTATCATATAAAAAACAAAGTAGGGGTGATAGATATAGATATTAACTCTTTTCAAATCAAACCTAGCAGTACAACAAATACCGTTAAAATGTTTATAGGAAAAGACCCTGCACGTATTATTTATAATTCTACAAAATTACATGCCGATATTAAGGGTGATATTACAAGATATAGCCTTGTTGCAAAGGGTTCACATTCACGTATTGAAGTGACCAATGGGAAATTGGATAAAGTGAATAACAAGCATACGGCTAAATTTAAATTTGTTTATGATAAATATGAAGTAACAGGAACAATAGGTGGTACAGTTGAGAATCCTAGAATTCTTGTCGATCCCTCATCTATTATGCAGAGTAAAACAGGTGAAAAGATACAAAAGAAACTTGATAAAGCATTAGGTGGGGAGATGGGTAAAGCCGTAGGCGGTTTTCTCAAAGGATTAAAGTTTTAAATAAAGAGAGTCATAAGTTTAGTGACAACATCTTCATCGGTAAATATTTTTACAGAACGTATGTCATAACGTGAAAAATGTTCTAAACGTTTCTCCTCATTTTCTTTGAGTCTCTCCATATATTTTTCAATACTTCTTTTTCCAAAATAAGTTTCTATAGTCGTATTGTCTTGTGGATTTATGAGTGTGAGTTCTCCAAGTGCCTTGGGTGACTCTTCTGTTCTCTCACGTATAACGATAGCAACTACCTCATGTTTTTGTGCCAGTAAAGAGAGGTCTGACTCTTCTAAAAAATCACCAAGTATAAAAATAAGAGAAGGTTTATGTAGCCGTTTGAAAAGGTTTTCAATAGCGTTTTGTTTATCTAGTCTGCTTTCAAGAAGGTTTGTCTCAAAGAGGACTTTTGAAAACTGCTCTATGTGGTACAGTTGTTTGGTGGGAGGTGTATCAAAAGTTTTTTTTTGTGTGTATGCAATGCCCGTAAACAAATCAGCATTTTGCTGTGCCGCATAGCCGAGTACGGTTGCTACTTCAGTCAGCTTCTTTTGTTTAGCGTTTCCTGCTCCAAAATAGAGGCTTCCGTCCATTAATGCACAGATAACAACTGAGAGCTCACGGTTGGCATGTAACTCTTTTATATAGGGTTTTCCAAGCTTTGCTGTAATGGTCCAGTTGATTTTTCTTATATCATCACCCATTTGGTACTCACGAAGCTCAGAAAAATCGTATCCTTCACCATGTAGTTTAGAGAGATTATGTCCTGAGAGTAGTGTATAGACTTGATGTCTTGCTTTAAGCTGTAGGGCTTTTAATGCAGTAGTCATGGTATGGGTAAAGTTTCCACAATTTTTGAGATAATTTCATCTGTATGCATCCCTTTTGCCCTTGCTTCATAACTCAGTACAATACGGTGACGAAGTACATTGTGAATAACATAGCCAATATCAGCAGGAGTGACAAAAGTATTTCCACGTAAAAATGCTTTGGCCTTAGATGCTTTATAGAGATCTATGGAGGCTCTAGGACTTGCTCCGAACATGATAGAGGTTGAAACCTCAGCTAAGCCAAATTTGTTTGGATCTCTAGTTGCGGCAATAAGTTGTACCATATACTGCTCTAACTCCTTGTCGATGTGAATGGAATGAAGCTCTTTTTGTAAAGCATGCAGTTCTTCTATGGTGAGAACAGCTTCTATCTCTTCAAAACTTTTATTGGCAACTTTTTGCATAATCTCTAGCTCTTCTTCTTCGCTGTTGTGTTCTACAAGAAGTTTCATCATAAATCTATCTAATTGTGCTTCAGGAAGTGCATAAACACCTTCTTGTTCTATGGGGTTTTGTGTTGCCATGACTAAAAAAGGATGCTCTAATTTAAAGGTTTCTTCTGCAATGGTTACTTGTCTCTCTTGCATCACTTCAAGTAGAGCAGACTGTACTTTAGCAGGTGCTCTGTTTATTTCATCTGCGAGGAGAAGATGTGTAAAAAGAGGACCTTTTTTAATACTAAAACTATGGTCTTGCGGGTTATAGATTTGTGCACCTATGATGTCTGAAGGGAGGAGATCAGGTGTAAACTGTATACGTTTGGAGTCCAGACCAATGGCACGGGAGAGTGCATTGACAGTGGTGGTTTTTGCAAGACCGGGTACACCCTCGACTAAAATATGCCCATCACAAAGTAATCCTATAAGTAATCCCTCTATCATCGTCTCTTGTCCTATGACAGCTTTTGCTAGTTCTTGTTTGAGTGCTATTATCTTTTTATGCATATTTACTC
>CAZXGY010000064.1:0-6697 GCA_964640455.1 uncultured Sulfurovum sp. | reverse complement strand
CCTCAAAAACGACAAATTGGGTTTGTCTTTCAAGACTATGCACTCTTTGAAAATATGTCTGTAGAAGAAAATCTTCTTTTTGTCAATCAGGACAAAGTACTAGCCCAAAAGCTTCTTACTTTAACAGAACTTATAGGGCTTGCTTCCCGTAATGTAAAAAGTCTCAGTGGTGGACAAAAACAGCGTGTAAGTCTTTGTCGTTCTATGATGAATAAGCCTAGACTTCTTCTTATGGATGAACCTCTTTCTGCGTTAGATGTGCAGATGAGAGAAACACTTCAGCATGAGATAGTAAAACTCCATAAAGCATTTGGTACGACAACGATAATGGTGAGCCATGATGCAGAGTCAGCTTATGCATTGGCAGATAGAGTTATCGTGCTTGAACTTGGAAAAGTAGTGAAGGATGGCAGCAAAGATGAGGTGTTAAAAAAGTCTACCCGTGTATCGTATAGTTTAGTAGATTAAAAGTAATAGAGTAAAATACACTTAAGAATTAACAATAACGAAGGAAAAACAATGGAAACTATACCTAATTGTCCAAAATGTGATAGTGAATATACTTATGAAGAGGGTAGCCTTTATATCTGTCCTATGTGTGCACACGAATGGAATAAAGATACAGCAGGTGAAGCGGAAGAGACAGAAGCAGCACTTATAGTTAAAGATGCAAATGGTAATATCTTAGAAGATGGTGATAGCGTGACTGTGATTAAAGACCTTAAAGTTAAAGGAAGCAGTGACGGTATTAAAGTTGGTACTAAAATTAAAAGTATTCGTCTTGTTGAAGGTAATGATGGACATAACATTGATTGTAAAGTACCAGGTGTTGGAGCTATTAAACTCAAGCAGGAGTTTGTGAAAAAAGCGTAGGTTGTTGAAAAATTAGTCATTAAGACTTTTCATTTTTCTATTAGGGGGGATTATGAATAAACTTTTAGAGTATCAGTTGGCAAGTATAGGTTTTGATGGTTCTTTAGAAGAATCACAAATTTTAGCACTTTTTAATATAGTGAATGAAACCTATAACAAAGTAGATAAAGATAGAGTCTACCAGTCTGCTATGCTTGATATTGCAAGAGTGAAAATACAAAATCAAGCTGATGCTTTAAACGATGAATATGATAATAAAATGTTTGATGCAGAAAAAAAATATAATAGACTACTTTTAAATTTACAACCTTATTATTTTTTTTATGCTAAAAATAATGGAGGACAATTTACTTCTGTAAGTGATTCAGTTTCAAACATGTTAGGCTTTACTGCTCAAGAATTTATAGATAAATACAGTAACTACTTTAGTTATGGATTTAAATGTGATTTAGAGACAAGAATGTTAATCTCGGAGTATGGATATAATGTACCTTATGAGTTAAGTCTAGAAGATAAAAAGGGAAAAACCTATTATTTGGAAGTAACAGAATTTCTTATTTTTGATGCTAGAAATAAAGTTTTAGGTATTGAAGGTATTGTAAGAGATATTACAGAACATACGGTATCTAAAAATAGAATTTCAAATATGTTATATAGTGATAACCTTACTGGAATTTCAAATAGGTTGCATTTAGAAGTTTTAATGGAACGACTTATATTTGATACTTACGCCACGCATAATACTTTCGCTATGCTTTTTCTAGACTTAGATCATTTTAAACATATCAATGACACCTTAGGACATGATGTAGGTGATCTTCTACTCCAGCAAATAGCCCATAATATCAGTGAGATTATAAACCCTAGTGATATTTTTGCCCGTATTGGTGGTGATGAGTTTGTTATTATTTTTAAAGATATTCATAAAACTGAACTTTTAAAAATGATTGAACAACTCATGACGTTAATGCATAAGCCTTGGATTATTAATAAATATGAGTTGAGTGTAACAGCGAGTATAGGTATAGTGAGATATCCAGAAGATGGTAAATCTACAGTTGATTTAATGAAAAGTGCTGATATTGCTATGTATAAATCTAAAAGTAGAGGACGTAACAATTATACTTTTTATGAAGAAAAGTATGATAAGTCTATCCATACAGAGATGGAACTTGTACAAGATATGTCTATGGCATTAGAAAATAATGAATTTCACTTGTACTATCAACCCAAAGTATTGGTTAAGAATAATGAAGTGATTGCAGCAGAAGCACTTTTACGATGGAAACACCCAAAAACCGGATATATATCACCTGCTATATTTATACCTTTAGCTGAGAATACAGGGTTGATTTTAAAATTGGGAAGATGGATTATTAAAGAGGCATGTAACTCTATAGTAGAGTTTAACCGTTGTAACCCACATAAAAAACTAAGCTTATCGATTAATATTTCTATTAGGCAGTTTCAACATGAAAACATGTATGAAGTACTAAAAGAGAATATTGAACGCTGTGGTATAGATGGAAGTCAAATTTCTATAGAAATTACAGAAAGTATTATGATGGAAAACCAAGAACGTATGGTTGAAAAACTGAATCAAATTAAAACATTAAATGTGGGCATCTCATTAGATGATTTTGGTACAGGATACTCAACACTTTCATACTTGAATAGACTCTCCATTGATGAACTTAAAATTGACAAAGCTTTTGTTGATGTTATCCCTAAAGATGGTAATAAAAGTATTGTTTTAGATACGATTATTGCTATGGGTAAAACACTTAATATGTCTGTTGTAGCAGAAGGTGTTGAACATGAATATCAACGGCAGTACTTAAAAAAGAAAAAGTGTGACATTTACCAAGGCTACCTTTTCTCTAAAGCCTTACCTAGAGATGAGTATATTGCTTCATATATTATGTGATTAGTTAGCTAAAAGTGTATACAGAGGTGTAAGTGTATATTACTTGCTATAATGATGAGATTTAAATTAAAGGTACCACCAAATGACAGAGACAACATTCATTAAAGGCAAAGACTGTAGTCTTGAAGAGACTATAGAAGGTATGTACCAAAAGCTTGACTCTGTGGGAATAGAGATTGATGAGGTCTCTGTATTAAACCCTGTGCCTTATGTCTACTCTCAACACATTAGAGACAAGGGTTGTGACCTTATGTTCACTAACGGTAAGGGTGCAAGTGCCAAGGCTTGTTTGGCATCTTCTTTAGGTGAATACTTTGAGCGTTTATCATGTAACTACTTTTTTGCAGACTATTACTTAGGTGAAAAATTTGCTACAGATGCTTTTGTACATTACCCTAACGAACGTTGGTTTGCTTTTGATGATGAAGATACTGTCATGCCAGAAGGACTACTTTCTGAGGCACTATGGGACTACTATGACCCAGAACGTGAGCTTCACCCCTCACAGATCATAGATACAAATGCGGGTATAACCCAGCGAGGTATTTGTGCCTTACCTTTTACAAGACAGAGTGATGGTGCAGATGTGTATTTTCCTGTGAATATTATAGGAAACATCTATGTGAGTAACGGTATGGCAGCAGGTAATACGCAAAGTGAAGCGCGAGTACAAGCACTATGTGAAATCTATGAACGTTATGCTAAAAATAAAATCATCGCAGAGGGTATTTGTTTACCTATTATCCCCCAAACTGTGATGGATAGATATCCTCATATTCAAGCCTCTATCAGAAAGCTTGAAGACGAAGGTTTTCATCTAAGAGTCTGTGATGCTTCATTGGGTGGGGTGTATCCTGTTATCTCAGTCACACTTATCAACCCTAAAGATGGTTCTGTGTTGGCTTCTTTTGGTGGACATCCTTGTTTTGAAGTGGCTTTAGAGCGTACGGTAACAGAGTTACTTCAAGGTCGTTCTTTAGATATGTTAGATGATTTTCATGCACCTTCCTTTAACCTAGAAGAAGTTTCTGACCCTGATAATTTAGAGGCACATTTCATTAATGCTACGGGGCTTATCTCCTATGCGTTTTTTAAAGAAAAAAGTGACTACGACTTTGTAGACTGGAACTATGATGCTGATACACAGAGTGAATTAGTAGAGATGACCAAAATAGCCCAGAAACAAGGTTTTGAGATATACATAGCAGACTATGGGCATTTGGGTGTGTATGCTTGTCGTATACTTATTCCTGGTATGTCAGATATTTACCCCGTAGAAGATTTGCTCTGGAACAACAACAATGAAGGTGCCTTCTTTCGTGAAGCCCTTTTATCGTTAGATAAGCTTAGCGATGAAGAGATGCAAGAGATTTTAGAAAACCTAGATGATGGTGAACATAGTGATATGTTAAAAGTGGCAGAGTTCATTGGTATCGTACCAGATGCAGGTACCCCATGGGCTAGCCTACAAGTAGGGGAACTTAAAGCCATGCTTTACTTAGCCCTAGGTGAGTATGAAGAGGCTCAAACATGGGTAACATGGTGTAAACACATGGCTGTACTAGAAGAGAGCCGTGCCAATGTCTATAGATGTTTAGATGCTTTGTTGACAATAACACTAGAAGAGAAAGCCTTAGATGACTATAAGGGTAGCTTAGTACTTATGTACTCTCAAGAGTGTATAGATATCTGTTTAGACATTATGCGTAAAAAAGTGAAGTTTTATGGTCTTCATTCTCCTGGGTTGACGCTTGAAGGGTTTGAAAAACATCAAAGACTGCTTGATGGTTATGCTAAAGTGCATAAGGCAAAGGCTGTGTATTATAAATAGAGTGTGCATATACTTCTTCAATATGCTATAATACTCTCAAATAAACTCTAGGTGTAAGCCTGAGAGTTACTTAGCTAAAGAGAGACTTTTTACTTGTTTAAAAAATATTTACACGAACCACTTTTCCATTTTTTACTGCTTGGTGCACTACTTTTTGCTTTTTATAGTTGGAGTAACAAAGGTACTCTTGATGATACGGAGTCTGTTATTGATACTATTGTAGTCACTGAAGAAGAGATAGTCCAACTTAGTAATCAATGGAAAAAATCACATTTACGTTTACCTACTGCAGAAGAAAAGAAAGAGCTTCTTGACAAAGCCATCTACACAAAAGTAATGTACAAAGAAGCACTCAAAATGGGGCTTGATAAAAATGATCCTGTTATTAGGGGACGGCTTATTCAAAAAATGGAATTTCTCTCTGCTGATATGGCACAACTTATCGAACCTACAGATGAAGAACTTATAGCGTACATGCATCAACATGCTGATGATTTTGCAGGAAGTACAAAGAGTGGGAAGTTTCCTGCACTTAAAGATGTAAGAATTACTTTATATAACAGATGGATGAGTGATCAAAGAGAAGAGACAAATAAACTTTTTTATGATAACTTTAAGAAGGGTTATAAAATAGAGATAGAAAAGAGTTCAAAATAGTCATGTTGAAAAAAATATTTGTTTCACTCTTTTTGAGTTTTATATTTTTTATGTCACTACATGCAGATGAAATTAGACCTGCGTATTTGGAACTTAAAGAGCAAACACCTAACATCTTTTCTGTGCTCTTTAAAACTTCTGCCCATGGTGACAAGAAATTAAACCTGCAAGCAGTACTCCCTAAAACATGTAAAGTTATGGGAGAGAAAAATGCTGCTTTCTTCTCTATGTCATATATAGAACGATGGTATGTTAAATGTAAAACGGGCATGATAAATGAACAGATAAAAGTAGCAGGATTAGAAAATACCAATACTGATCTGCTTCTACGTTTAGAATTTCTCAATGGTACATCACAATCTGAGTTACTCTCTCCTGTTAAAACAAGCTACACAGTACCTCAGACAGCTTCATCTTCACAAGTGATAAAAACCTATACATGGATGGGTATAACCCATATATTGATGGGTTTTGATCATCTTTTATTTGTTTTTGCCTTACTTCTTATCGTTAAAAGTGTGCGACGACTTTTATGGACGATAACAGCATTTACCTTAGCACACAGTATTACTATGGCTGGAGCAACACTGGGAATTGTGCAAATACCACAACAACCTGTTGAAGCGATGATAGCGTTAAGCATACTCTTTTTAGCGATGGAAATAGTACATGAAAAACAAGGTAAAGTAGGGTTGGCTTCTCAGTACCCTTGGCTTATTGCTTTTATCTTCGGACTGTTGCATGGTTTTGGTTTTGCAGGAGCATTAGCAGAGATAGGGCTTCCCCAACAAGCTATTACCTTAGCCCTTATTTTCTTTAACATTGGGGTAGAGTTAGGGCAGTTGATGTTTGTCTCTACTGTTGTACTTGCAGCTTGGTTACTTCAGCGTTTAAACTATCCAAAACTGATGGAGAAAGCAGAAATGTTTGTAGTCTATGGTATAGGTGGACTCTCTGCCTTTTGGGTATTTGAGCGTATTTCTGCTTTTTAATCATAACTAGTACTACTTTCGTTTAAAGATATAGATTAATTTTATATGATTATAATAGGCTATTTATAGGATATACATAGTTAATTATTTTAGTGTATAATAATGAAGTACAAAAAAATTACGTAAAACAAGGACAAGAAATGAAAAAATTAACACTTTCATTAACAGCAATTTTAGCAATGAGTACATTCGCAGTAGCGGGTGGAGATATAGCACCAATGGAGCCAGTAGTAAATACACCAGTAGTAGTTGAAGAAGCATCAACAGGTAGTCTTTATTTAGGTATAGGTTATAGTGCACTAAGAAGTGATTCTAACTTCGTTGATATAAAGCATCATGGACTTAATATCCCAACAGTAGATTTTGATGATGACTATTCAGCAATGATGTTTCAAGCAGGATATAACTTTAACCCTT
>CAZXGY010000063.1:5331-6701 GCA_964640455.1 uncultured Sulfurovum sp. | reverse complement strand
CACTTTTCCATTTATAAAACTAGGCAACCATAACGTGGTGAAACTGGACACTTTTATACAAGGTCAATATATCTACCAATGCCCCCTACTACAAAGCAAAAGAGTATTACTATAGAATTTTTAATTCCTATCTGTTACAAATCCACCCAAAACCAAACATTAAGCTAAATTTAAGCTAAAATTCTAGAGAGAGAGAGAGAGAGAGTTATCTGCTATACTAAAAGCAACTCAATTAAGGGAGATAATCGTGAATCAGATCAAAACCATACTGCCAGCACTCTTGATGGTAAATATGTTTGCCTTTGCAGGTGGAGATGTGGAGCCTGTCATAGAAGCACCTCTTGTAGAAGATACAACCATATCAAGCTACTTCCAAAGCTCAAACTTCTACATAGGCTTGGGAGGCTCAAATCTAAAACTAAAAAATGACCATACCAATGAGAGCTTTAAAGCCAAAGGACTCATGCTTCAAGCAGGATATAGCATAAACAGCTACCTCACACTAGAAGCAAGATATGCCCACCATGTAGGTGATGTGGAGTATGACCACGGCTCTGATCATAGAGTCAATGCAGGAGCAGATATAAAAGATTACTCTACTGATTTTACAAATATAGCTCTCTACCTAAAGCCGAGCTACAGCTATGAAAAAGTAACTCTCTATGGGCTACTAGGATATGGAGAGGTAGAACTAACCAATATCCCTTTAGGTGGTGTAGATAGAGCAGAAGATGGATTTCAGTGGGGTGTAGGAGTTGCCTATGAAGTATATGAAAACCTTTCACTCTTTGTAGACTATGTAAGACTCTATGATGATAAAGGCTTTAACTATAGAGCTACAAACTCAAACATAAAAGTAGATGCCCTCACTGTGGGTATGAGCTATAGATTTTAAAATAAAAAAAGAGAGTGAAAAAGATGATAAATATAACAAAGATAAAAAGAGATATGGCACTACTTACTATAAGTATGTTCTTAGTAGTTGGATGTGGAGGAGAGGGTAGTAAAGGAGGGGTCTCACTAGACTCTCTTTTAGTAACCGTTCCAGATAACATCTCACCTATAGTACAGGTAGATAAAACAACTGTTACTGTAACCCAAGGTGCAAACCTAAATCTAGATGCACGTAACAGCATAGATAAAGATGGAAATATTGTCTCCTACCTTTGGCAACTCTTAGATGGTACAAACATAGGAGAGGGAGAGCAGCTCTCTTTCAACACCTCCTCTCTTAAAGTAGGAGAGTATAGATTAAGACTCATCGTTACAGATGATGCTGGAGCTACAGCAGTGATAGAGATAAGAGTGATTATTAGGGCAAGAGCAACACTCCCTACACCAGATAAACCAAACCCAGAACCAAACCCAGA
>CAZXGY010000063.1:0-5231 GCA_964640455.1 uncultured Sulfurovum sp. | reverse complement strand
GGGCAAGAGCAACACTCCCTACACCAGATAAACCAAACCCAGAACCAAACCCAGAGCCAAGCCCAGAGCCAAGCCCAGAACCAAACAATACTATGCCACTCATTACCCTTAACGGTACAAGTAGTGTAGTCTTACAGTGTGGTGAACTCTACACAGAACAAAATGCCACAGCTACAGATGCAGAAGATGGAACACTTAGAGTAACCACATCAGGTAGAGTAGATACCTCAACAGCAGGAAGCTACACCATCACCTACAGTGCTACAGACAGCGATGGCAATAGAGCAACTAAGAGCAGAACCATTAGAGTGACTAGCATTACACATAACGGTACAAGCTACTGTACAGTCACCTCTCCATACACAAGCAGAGTATGGCTAGACCGTAACCTAGGAGCTGCTAGAGTCTGTACTAGCTTTAACGACACAGCTTGTTATGGAGACTACTACCAGTGGGGGAGAAACTTTGATGGGCATGAAGATAGTGGAAGTGCTACTACTACAACATTGGCTACGGATGTGGATGATGTGGGGCATGGAGAGTTTATTATGTTTAGTCTTGATTGGGCATCTGTGGATGGAACTGGAATAGTAAGAGCAACTAATTGGTCTAAAACTAATGGAACTTCTGTTTGCCCAATAGGTTTTAGAGTGCCAACATTGATGGAACTCAAAATAGAAACACTAGATAATGGTGTAGTTAATATTACTACTGCCATAGCTAATTTTTTAAAATTACCAGCCGCAGGAGATAGATATAGTGGAGGACCGCTTGTGCAGAATATGCCTCTTTCTAGTAATTTATGGACAACTTCGGTTAATAATAATTCCACAAGTGTAGTTGCTATTTTTGATGATAGAGTTTTCTTTTCAGCAACCCTATATCGATCAAGAGGCTATCCTGTACGTTGCATAAAAAACTAAATCCATGAAAGGAGGAAGAAAAGATGAATGATTTTATTGCGTTGGTTATTATGATAATTGGTGGCTACTTAGGTTGGAAAATATTACAAGCATTTTTTGATGGTTTAACTAGGGCTGGAGAGGAGGTTCGCTATAGATTACCTGAGTTTTTCTCAAAAGTCATTCAATCTATGGCTGCAGGGATTATAGGTGGTATTATTGTGGGTACATCATTTGGTGCTGATTCTGGTATTGTTGGACCTTCAGCTGTAGGCATTGCAGGTGCTGTATTTATAAAAGAGCAGTTTTTTGCGTGATGTTTGGTTATACCAAATCCAAGATATTTTATAGAGAGCAGTTTGAGGGGGTATAGGTATGAAAGAAAGAAGCAAAAGCTTTAGCTTTTACTTCCAGGCTTGATAGCTTTGCTCTTCCCCTCTTTGCATAGAGGACAATCTTCGGGTGCATACATCTCAAAGGTAAAGTCATCGAGTGCAAAAAGAGGTGTATTCTCAGGTAATGCACACTCAGCTTTCGCCGTGTCATTCCCACCCACACGTTTACAAAAACCTCTGTTTGCCAGTGAAGCAAAAGCAACCACTTCTCCACCTAAAGCTTCTATAGCTTTTGCAGCCTTAAGTGCAGAACCACCAGTGGTAATAATATCTTCACAAATGATGATTTTCTCACCTTTTGCTATTTCGAAGCCACGACGTAACTCCATACCACCCTCTTTTTTCTCAACGAAAATAGAACGTACGTCTAAAGAGCGAGCAAGCTCATAGCCTGCAAGTACACCACCAAGAGCTGGTGCACAGACTGTATCTACTTCAATACCAGCTTCACGTATCATCTTTGCAAGCGCATCAGTAAGAAGAGCTGCTTTTTTAGGATACTCCAGTACTTTTGCACTTTGGAGGTATCTGCTAGAGTGGTTACCACTTGCAAGCAAAAAGTGTCCATCTAAAAGAGCATTGGCATCTTTATAAACCTGTTCAATATTCATTGTTAAACCTTAAGGATATCAGCTTCTTTTGTTTTGAAAGCCTCATCTACTTTAGTAATGTGTTCATCTGTTATTTTTTGTATCTGATCTTGAGATTTTTTTGACTCATCTTCACTAATATCTTTGTCTTTTTCAAGTTTCTTTATCTTATCATTCCCATCTTTTCTCACGTTTCTGATAGATACTTTTGCATGTTCAACCATACCTTTGGCTTGTTTTACAATCTCTTGTCTCTGATCTGCTGTCATAGGAGGGAAAAAGAGTTTGATGAAGTCGCCATCATTGTTAGGGTTTACGCCAATATTTGCTTCTTGTATAGCTTTCTCAATCACAGGAAGCAGTGTTTTCTCCCAAGGAGTGATGCTAATAGTCGTTGCATCAGTAGCAATGACATTACCTACTTGCGTAAGAGCAGTCATTGTTCCATAGTAGTCTACTTTAATGTTATCTACAATACCTGTAGTTACTTTCCCCGTTCTAAGACTAGAAAAATCTCTCTTCAAGGCTTCAATACTCTTTTCCATATTTGCAGTGGTTTGTTCTAAAATGTCGTTTACCATAACGTTCTCCTGGGTGTTTAATAGGGAGATTTTACCCTTTTTTACCTTGTTATGTATTTAGTAGATGTATTGTGAGTAAGGTTAAGGAAGGGAAATACCTTCCTTAGTTCAGCTAGTTAGCTGATGGTGCAGCAGGTGCTGTATTCTCTGGTGTAGTTGGTGCAGTTGGAACCGCAGCATTGTTTACAGGAACTAAACTATCTGTAACAGAAGCTGAGTTTGATGCTGTATATAAGTATCCTAGTACCAATGTATTTACAATAAATGCAAACGCAAGTGTAAATGTAAGTTTTGCAAGAAAACCTGTAGGGCCTTTTGCTCCAAATACAGATTCATTACTTCCACTATATGCGCCAAGACCTATGCTTGAACTTTTTTGAAGAAGTACTGCAATAGTAATTGAGATTGCAAGTACAATTTGTACGATTAAAAGTGTTGATGTCATCTATGCCTCTTTTGCTTTTGAGTAACCCGAACAAATATTTGGGTATAATTTCGGCGATTATACCCAAAAAAGTTTGAAACAGTGATGAAGGCAGAAAAGATAGTGAAAGAGATAGCAGATACAGAAGCAAAACAAGCATCAAGTGTTGTTCAAGAATTTTCTCGTTTTGCACATCAATACAATACCTATAACATGATACAAGCCAAGGTAGCGACTACCTTAATCTCTAAACTTCCTAGTCAATCCTATAAGAATATTATTGATATTGGTTCGGGAAGTGGAGAAGTGTATAAGAATCTTCAAAAACAAAAAGTTTTGCTAGAAAACTTTGTAGCACTTGACTCTGCTCAAACTATGTTAGCTATTCATCCAGACAACAAGCAGATTACAAAAATTTGTACGAACTTTAACGATAGAGATTTTACAGATCACATTCCTAAACGAGATTATGATGTACTACTCTCCTCTTCTGCATTACAATGGAGTACAGATTTAGTCTATACCATGAGAGAGTTGTCTTTACTCTCTTCTACTTTTTATGGTGCACTTTTTACCTCGGGTACATTTAAAACCTTACATCAAATAGCAGGAGTAAGCTCTCCTATTTATAGTGAAGATATTGTGAGAGATGTAATGAATCAGTTCTATAAAGATGTACAATTTGAGCTACATCACTATAGTTTAGAATTTAATTCAACCAGAGATATGTTCAAGTATATTAAACAAAGTGGTGTAAGTAGTGGGGAGAGAAAACTCAATTATACGCAAACAAAAGCATTGATGGAAAACTATCCACTTAATTATTTAGAGTTTGAAGTACTATTTATAGAGGCTAAAAACTAATTATCTCTTTTAAGAAAGAAAGCTTTTTCAATAGCATACAGCTCATAGCGAGTCTTTTTGAAAAGTTCAGAATGGGTTTGGTTACTCAGTTTAAAACTCTCTTCTAGAACACGTGCTGATTCTTGTGCACGAGAAAAATTTGCTATCATCAAGTCATCAATACTACTACGTACCAATTCAGAGTTAATACTCTCTTTTTGTACATCATTTTCAATGTCTCTATAACGTAGACGATTTTGATCATAAGCAACTTGTAGTGTGTGTCGAAGTGATTTAAGTGTAGAAGTCAGAGAAGTATCATCATAGATATAACGATTTATATCTTCAATAACACGGATACCCTCTTTAAGACGGTTAAGGTTGGCATCTATAAGACGCTCAACCTTTTCCGAAGTAGATTGATTAGTCATCGCTTCCAAAGATACCAAGAAGTTGAAGTAATGCGGTAAACATATTCAAGAAGTCAAGGTAAAGAGACACAGCAGCATCTACAGGTGAATCGTATGCACCATTTGCAATGTTTTGTGTATCATAAATTGTAAAGAATGAGAACAATAATAAAATACCTGCTGTGATAATGATGTGCATCATTGGACTTTGAAGTAAAAAATAATTTACTAAAGAAGCAATAATCACAACAATGAGAGTAATAAACAGAGGTTTTCCCCAGCTAGAGTAATCTGATTTTGAATTAATTGCAAAAAGACTCAATGCTCCAAAGAGTACAGAAGTCATTAAAAATGCATTACCAATGACTGCACCATTCCCCGCACCAATAAGTGAAGCTAAAAGTGGTACAAGTGAAACACCTGTTACAAAAGTAAATACAAACAAGGCAGCAAGGTTAAGTCCTGGCTTATTTCTTGTCATACCTAATCCCACAAAAAGCATAAAGAGTTCAAATCCAAATATAAGCCATTTGTATTGCATCACAGTTTCTGCATAAGGCATAGTAACGTATGCTCCAGCAGCTGCAGCAATCATACTAGCAGCTAAAAGTTGGTAAGTTGTTTTCATGAAGCTTACAGATGCACCTTCTTGTGCATAGCCAGCTTCGGTTGATGTGTAGTCTCTATCATATAAAGCCATAATATTCCTTCATTATTAATATAATGGCAAAGTATAGTGCACAGAGATTAATCTAAGGTTAATACAAAGCTTTACTCTTTATCTCGTTGTGCTTGTAACTTTTTGTATTCATCTTGAGCACTAGTAGCCGCAGAGTGATTAGATTGTATTTTTTGTGCAGTACTGTTTTCACTTGATGATGAAATTTCAGGGGTAGTACTGCATGCCGATAAAATTAAAAGTGCAGAGAGTAAAAAAGAGAGATGCATGATGTTCCTTCAACATTTTCTAGTAGAAATTATAAACGGATAGACTTAAAGCTAAATAAGAAGTGACAAAATCCTATATATAGTGTAAGTAAAAAAAGAAATTAAAAGAATTTGTATATATTTTGGAAAAACCCTTGA
>CAZXGY010000062.1:6702-6770 GCA_964640455.1 uncultured Sulfurovum sp. | reverse complement strand
AACACCTACGACATAGTTACCTTCTGGAAGGTTATCGAAGAAGTAAGTACCGTTTACATCTGTCGTAG
>CAZXGY010000062.1:0-6602 GCA_964640455.1 uncultured Sulfurovum sp. | reverse complement strand
TATCATCTCCATCTATACCATCATCATTTGTGTTGGTTGGTGTAGATGACAGTGGTGCTGTTGCTGGTGCTTCTACGCCTACAGTGTAGTTACCTTCTGGAAGGTTATCGAAGAAGTAAGTACCGTTTACATCTGTCGTAGTCGTTGCGAATGCTGTGGTGTTACCTTCTTTGTAAAGGTTTACTGTAACACTTGCGATACCTGTTTCACCTGCATCTTGTTTACCGTTATTATCCTCATCTAAGAATACGGTTGAACCTATACTTACGAGGTTTGCTGGGTTTGTGAAACCAAAGTCAACGGTCATATCTCCGTTATCTTCATTGGCATCATCTTGTGTACCACCTTGACCAGTTTCTGTATGTGTCTCTTCTCCAACTTTAAGCTCTATCACTGGTGACATTGCTTCCTCACCAGAGTTTGCTTGGATACCATTATCATCTCCATCTATACCATCATCATTTGTGTTGGTTGGTGTAGATGACAGTGGGAATGCTGCATTTGGTGTCACACCTACTACATATTTTCCAGGTTTAAGATTAGGGAAATAGTAATCTCCATTAGCATCTGTCTTCGTAGTAGCAACAACTGTTGTACCATTTTCTGCATAGAGTGTTAGATTAACATCTGCTATACCTGCTTCACCTGCATCTTGTGTTCCTGAATTATCTGTATCTTCAAACACCGTTGAACCAATGCTTACTAAGGTAGCAGGATCTACTAGACCAAAGTCAAGTGTCATGTTACCATTGGCATCTACTGATCCTGCCTGATTTGGCTGGTCAGATGTTCCTGCACCTATAGGGTCTGTTTCATTACTAGGCTCTAGTCCTTGTGTAAGATTTATGATACCTGAGACAAAAACTTCTCCTATAGTACCTGCATTTGCCATATCTATATTTGAGTCGGTATTGTCATTGTTTTCTGGGTTGGCTACTTGTTTTGGTGTGGCTTCTAGTGCTTGTGGGTGTGAAGTAGAAGTACTTGCATCTACTTTTACTCTATAGTCTCCCTCTAGGAGTCCATTGAAATTATATGTTCCATTTGCATCAGTAGTTACTGTCGGTACACCTGCAACAGGTGTTCCATTTGCATGTAGCAGTGTTACAATTGCCCCTACTATGGGTGCTTCTCCACTGTCTTGTTTACCATCTGCATCACTATCTAGCCAAACTGTAGAACCTAGACTCACCAGTGGTACAAACCCGAAGTCCACAGTCATATTACCACTGCTGTCACCAGCACTGTCGTCTACTGCTACATCGGCATCAGCATTATCACTTCCTACTATAGGGCTATTTTCGGCTGCATCATCAGGCTCACCACCTATCGTAAGTTTTACTGTACCAGAAGTATAGACATTGCCCACGGTTGTAGCGATATTGGAATCATTCGCTTTATCAGTATTGGCATCGATTTCTTGGCTAATGGTTGGAGTGTAGCCTGCTGGCATAGTCACCCGTACTTTATACTCTCCCTCAGGAAGACCATCAAAGAAGTAGAGACCATTTGCATTTGTTGTGACTGTGCGTGGCTGTGTGCCTGCTTGAGTTACATTGCTGTCATACACAGAGCCATCTGCATTAAGCAGTGTGACATTGGCGTCTTTGATGCCTGGTTCGCCTGCTGTCTGTTTACCGTCTTTGTTAGTGTCTAGCCAGACGATAGAGCCTAAAGAGGTCTTTTGTACCATCGCTGAGACATCATTGGAGAGGTTGGAGAGCTTGATCTCTGCCATTTTGGCTCCAAAGGTATTGGTATAGATGTCATTGTGTGTGTTACCAAAAGTTTCGAGTGTGATCGAGAGACTTTTGGATTCTCCTATGTCTAATTCAATACCTGTTACCCTAAAGGCAGTAGCATTAGCATCACAAGTAGCTGACCATCCAGAGGTGTTGTATGCAGGGTCACGGTCTACTGTAATAGGATCATCTGTCGTACACTCTAGTGTGCCACCCATACTATTAGTAATAGTTTTCAACTTTGAAGTACCACTAAAGTATGAATACGGACTTCGTCCGTCACCACGGTTATTTGCTTCTTTATCATCACCCTCAAAAGGCAATACATCAATAACCGTACCACCTGTCAGTGCTGCAGAACCTTTATTTACTACACTCAAATCATAAGAGTACTGACCATCAATACCAAACATCGAACAGTCACCTGGCATGGTAGTATTTGACCCTACTGCCTTTGCTCCTTCGCGGTTGAGACAGTCACCAGAGAGGTCTGGTACCTCTTTACGGATGAAGAATTCGTTGTAGTCTGGAGCAGTATTAGCAGAAGCAGTTGACTTGGCTTTCTTTAGCCACTTAGGCTTAGTTCCTTGAACTATCTTACCCTGAATTCTAGCCGTATTTTTCAATAGCTTATTACCTGCTGCATTTTTTACTCTTACAGTAATATTGAACTCAGCATAAAATGGTGCATGACGATAGGTTTGGTTGTCTGTACCAGGATCAACATACGCTCCATTGGTAAAGTCACATTTGAGTTTCGTATCACCATTTAACATCTGACAGTTTACATACCCAGTAACTGGATTACCATCTCTCCCTACAGGATCAGTACGTGAAACATACTCAAAATAGTCGGGGAGTGTATCTTCTAAAACAACATTGGCAAACTTTTCCGAAGGAGAACCTACGATGTATGACCTAATCTTAAAAGTGACGATATCATCATTGACTAACAATTTGTCAGGGTGGGGAGAGACATTGGTCTTTTTGATACCCATCTTGGCTCCTACAATCACTACCCTGTCGCTATGTGAAAGATAGATATCATCAGGACGATGGATAGTGTCGCTATGTTGGAATTCTATGGCACGTGTATCAAGCTGTTGTGTCCCTGCCGCCTCTTTTGCTATATCGTAAGGGAGGTTACACCAACCATTGGTAGCAGTATGTACGTCAAATTTATAAATATTTGCACCATTTTGCGTACAATCCGCTCCTATCGCTGGCACATTATTGAGATCTAGGTCACCACGTCCTCTGGAAGCATGAATACGCAGTTTAAGACCATCATGATCTACTCCCAAGTCAGGCTTGACCCTTACTTGCATATGCAGTACGTAGCCTATCCCTTCTTTCATCTTAGTTGTACTTGCATCATCTTCCCATTTACGATGTTCTAACATTCTAATACGAATTTTGCTGATCTTACCGTACTTCGTATTGCCATCTATATCCGTGCCTGTCTCAAATGTACTTAAATCACCTGTAGTCGCTACCCAACCAAGAGTTCCTGCATCTGCATTGCCACAGGTAAGCTCATGCTCTGTAATATTAGTATCATAAGAGGCATCTGTCACCTCTACTACATAGTTGGGCTGTGTTACAGGATTGATACGCATCCAGGTACGAGTAAATCTATCTACACTCTGTCCTCCACCTTTATTGGTTGCATCCCCTATCAGTACATTGGCTATGCCATCACTTGACGAGACACTCTTACGTGAGATCTCTGCTTGATAGTTATGTGTTATTTTTGTTTTTATCCTAGGAAAAGATGCAGGCATATCGATGATCTCCATATGGCTATTGTCAATCAGAGTACAGAGATGTATAGGGTCATCCAAAAGTGGTTTCTTTTTTGAAGTAGCAAAAATACCTGATTCTAATGTCAAAATTTGATTTCGAGACACTTTACCTTTACCATGCCATCCCCAAGAATTATCATCACCTGGGATAGCTCTATCCAATCCACCATCGGAAGATCTTCTGGTGTCAAAGCTGACTCGCTCCAAACCATCATCATCGACAATATAGGCTTGCTGGTAGGGACCTTTATAGAAGCGAGCGTGATGGTTGTACTTCTCACCACCTGATCCACCACCACCACCGGCAGATGGCGTAATGGTAATTTGATCATTGACTGAGTTATCATTAATAGTAGACTCATCTATATCTGCTGCACTCGTAGGTATCTGTATGGGATCCGTGTTTGGCACTTTGCCTGTAGTTTGGTCTGCATTTGTAGTATCAAGAGAGTTATCTGCATTAATAGTATTCCAAAATACTGTACCTGCATTTGCCTTATCTGTAACGCTTGTATTGGGTACCCAAAAAGCCACCTGTGCAGTGATGACTGCACCACTGTTATTGTTTTTACCATTGGCATTTTTTTCAGGAGCAGAGCCTGTGCCTTGACCATTTATATCTAAATGAACGATAGGATATGTCGCACTCTCATCTGTACAGGTGATGTTGAAGCTGTTTGTAGTATTGGTTGTATCTGCCGCAGTAGGTTCAGCACTATCGCCTCCATAAGGAAAAGCACCCACACCATCATAACCACCACACTTTTTACGCCCTAAACCAGCCATGATAGTATCTGTTGCATAGATAGCATTAGCTCCTATATCCCATGCATGGTCATAGAAACTGATAGGCTGGGTGTCATCAAGTGGCTCCGTACCTACATTCGTCCCACCTGCTGAAGGGATGAAACTGAGTGGATAGACTAAGACCACACCTTCCGTACCACTATTATTAACATCATAATAGATCTCAGCAGCACCTTTTTTCCAGTTACCTGCTGGTTTCGCAGAGATAGTGGTAGAAACTTCATTGGAAGTAGTAGGAGCTGATTCATCTGTATTTATAGTAGCTGTGACGAGGATAGTACCATTATTACTCGGTGTTCCATCAGCCTTGAGCCATACTTTGGCAGTAGGTGAGATAGTACCCGAAGTTCCTTCTGCCTTATCACCCAATATACATGTTAATAAAGTATCTGCTCTACCACTTGAACCAGTACCCAAACTTGAGCCTACACGACACACTTCAGGTAGCTGTACCCAACGTACATCTTCACGTCCAGTATCCATAGTGATAGTTACCGTATGAGCTACACCATCTGTACCATCATTACTAGTAGCAGAATCAACATCGTTGATATTCCAGTGAATATTGTAACGAATTTTGTCAAAAGTACGCACGACATTGTTACGCTCTGCCGTGATGGCACCCTTAGGACCATCTTGTCCTGCGGTATGTGCACCATTGCCATCTACGGCATTATCTGTACCGTTAAAATTGGCACCGATACCACCATCTTGTGCCACCTCTAGTACAATCCCCGTACTTGGGTTGACTGCCTCTGTGGCATGTATATTTGTGATAGCAAAGACCATCACCAGCATCTGAATTAAAAGCATTTTGACATGCTTTAGAAGACTTTTATTCATAATTCTACTCCATAAAAAGATATTGCAACTCAGCTATCTGTCCAATAAAATGGGGGAAGACCTGTAGTTTTCCGTCCCTGCCTCACGACAGGTTTAGCTTTTAAGAGCTATTTTAGCATAAAAATGTCAAAAAATGTCATACTATAAAAGAATTACCTATTTATTAATGATAGACTAATGCTTTCTATTTTTGACGATTTTGCTTTGCCATTTGTGTAATCGAATTTTATTCAAATAGTATAGCGTAAAATAACTAGCAAAAATATGATACTCTTTTACCTGATAAAAGGAGACGTAATGAAAAATTGTTTTTGTAATAATGCAAAAAATAGAACAACAAAATAAATAGTGTAGTGAGTAGTTACCATCATTAGCATAACGCCTATGGCTGTTGAAAGTGAAGAAAAAGAGATAAAGTTTAATGTTTTATTTCGTAGATAATAGAATAAATGTTCTATTAAAAATATAAAAAGGAGTATTCCTATAATCTCCTTCCATGTAAGATAAATATGGGCTACATATTTACCTACAACAAGGAGGAGAAAAAGATTAATCAGTTGCTGTAATTGAGGGTGCAACTTTATCATTTTTATGAAGTAGAGTCTTACTCTACTTCTGCATCGATAACATCGTCATCGTCTGCTTTTTTAGCTTCTGGGTTTGCACCACCTTGCTCTTTAGCATACATTGCTTCAGCAAGTTTATGTGACTTTTCAGTCAATGCTTTTACTTTCTCTTCTATCTGCTCTTTTGTTGCAGAATCATCTTTTAATGTCTCTTCTAAGTCAGTGATAGCAGCTTCAATAGCCTCTTTTTCTGCCTCATCAAAGTTTTCACCAAGGTCAGTGAGTGACTTACGTGTTTGGTGTACGAGTGCATCAGCTTGGTTTCTAGCTTCAACTACTTCTTTTCTTTTTTCATCTTCAGCTTTATTTGCTTCAGCATCTTGTACCATTTTTTCGATCTCTTCGTCACTTAATCCGCTCGAACCAGTAATTTTAATCTCTTGAGATTTACCTGTACCTTTATCGGCAGCTGTAACAGTTAAGATACCATTAGCATCAATGTCAAATGTTACTTCAATTTGTGGTACACCACGTGGTGCTGCAGGAATATCTCTAAGTTCAAACATACCTAATGATTTATTATCTTTTGAGAACTCTCTTTCACCTTGAAGTACATGTAAACTAACTGCTGGTTGATTATCTTCAGCTGTTGAGAACACTTGTGACTTTTTAGCAGGAATTGTAGTCCCTTTTTCAATCACTTTAGTTGTAACCCCACCTAATGTCTCAATACCTAATGAAAGTGGTGTAACATCAAGAAGTAATACATCTTTCACATCACCTGCAAGTACACCACCTTGGATAGCAGCACCGAGTGCAACAACTTCATCTGGATTTAC
>CAZXGY010000061.1:0-6950 GCA_964640455.1 uncultured Sulfurovum sp. | reverse complement strand
GAACTCAACCTTATTTTATCGATTTGGTTGATAAATATATTATACGAAGGAAGAAGCTGAAGCAAAGTTAAATGATCATTACAAGAAGAACCCTATAGGTTACCCATATTTTAATGAGGTGTATTACCTAGAATTAGAAGATTATGAATTTTTAAAGCAACATAAAGAACTAAATGAAGATAAAGACATTTTAAACGCAGCAAACTATCTTGCATATCTTTATCAGTACATCAAAAGGTTAAAATCAACCACAAAAAATACTGTAAGAAAAAGAGCTTCAACCCCACCAACAAAAGAAATATTAAAAGTTCTACAGTATCTTGGTTATGAACATGAAGCTACTGCACCTCTCCTAAACTTATTAGCAACTTTTGAAGATGATTATAGGAATGATATTATCTCCCATAAGCTTAGAATCGCATACATAGTTGAAAAAGAAAGAATACAAACACCTGAACCTAAAACAGTTAAACTACTTATAGATGCTCTTGCAGAATTAAAAAAGGAATATAAGCAAAAGATAGCTGAGTTCCATATTTTAATAAAACGATATACCCCACGAAAGTATAAAGTTTTTACAAAAAGCCTACTTGAAGAGTTAAAGCTACCTATCAAACCCTCTGATATTTAACCCCTTAAAAGTGATGACATTTTTTGTCATTAAAAAAGTACATCTTACATTTTAACCAAATGCTACAATCCACTCATACAAACAAATACAGTATGAAAGGCTAAACAGATGGAAAAAAATAAAGACCACAAAGAGAATTTTAGAGCCAAAGAAGCAGCCAAATATCTAGGCATATCAATTGCAACCGTATGGCTATATGCAAAGCAAGGTAGATTAAACCCTATCAAGCTATCCCCACGTATCACTATATTTAAAAAAGATGACTTAGACAATCTGACAGCAGTAGCCTAACATGGGTAAGATGCAACGAGCCAAAGGGGCTACTGGAGAGCGTACAGTAGGCAATATGTTTAAAGAGCATGGTTTTGATGCAAAACGTAACCTCATGCAGACATCCGAGGGAGGATTTGACCTACTCATAACTGGCGTACCGATAGCGGTTGAAATAAAAAATCATAAGAAGCTAAATATCAATGCATGGTGGAAGCAAACTACAGCCCAAGCCACAGATGGACTTATCCCAGTACTTATCTATCACATACCCAATACATCAAGATGGTTGGTACAAATGCCACTAAGTGCAGTAAATGAAACCTTAGACAGTAACAGAACTGTAACAATGGACTTTGAGGACTTTATTTATATTGCTAGAGAGGTGATAGTATGAGAGATAAACCACCTTGATAGTGCAGTAGCAAAAGCTACTACAGAGAGTAAAGTGTAATGCGTTTAAGAACCTACATTATACCTACTTACTCACTAAAAATCAAATGAATTAACGACATAAAGGCTACAGAGTTCCCCAAAAAGGACAACACTATAGCTATGTCAAAAATATAGCTATTTGAGGGATAAAAGCCCTCTAAAATAACTACCATTAGGAGGTAAGAAGATGAGTAAAAACGAAAATTTAAAACTATGGAATGATACCAGGGTAATAGATCCTAAACATAGTAAAGATGTATCTGTAAGCGGTAAGCCAAACTTTACGAATATAGATGCCTATTATCTATTGGAGAGAGCGACCGAGAAATTTGGAGCTTATGGTAAAGGCTTTGGACTTAAAGAGTTAAACATCGAGGAAGTACATCTAGGAGATACCATACTGATAAAGCTTAGCGGTACATTCTTTTATGATGGTGGAGAATTCCCAGTATTTAACGCTATGAAACTAATGTACAAGACTTCAAAAGGATATGACAAAGTAGATGAAGATGCCTATAAGAAGATTATCACCAACACTATAGGTAAATCATTGTCTTATTTGGGCTTTGCTGCAGATGTGTATATGGGTAAATTTGAAGATGCCAACTACCTACAAGAGATAACACAAGATTTTGCACTAGAAGAGTACCAGGGCTATTTAACCACTATCAAAGAGTACATAGGCAAAGCCCAAGAAAAAGAAAAGGTGACAGCGTGGGTGTTGGAACGTGCAAAAGTGGAGGACATAGCAAAGATAAGTTATGAAAGTGCCAAAGAGATAGCGAAACTTATCACCCAGAAGATGAAGAAATTATCATGATAGTACTTGACTTAGAGCAAGGTTCCCAAGCGTGGTTAAATGCAAGGCTAGGCATTCCAACGGCTTCACGATTTAAAGACATTATCACACCAGCCAAAGCAGATAAATCTAAGAGTGCAGCAGCTTATATGTACGAGCTACTGGCTGAACGATTAACCAAAGAGCCTAATGAGTTTTACGCTAATGAGTGGATGCAAAGAGGTAACGAACTGGAACCCATGGCTAGAACTGCCTATGAATTTATAACAGATAATCACGTGGATGAGGTAGGCTTTATCTTGAATGATGCCAAGAGTATCGGTGTAAGTCCTGATGGCTTAGTGGGTGCAGATGGTGGCATAGAGATAAAATGCCCCAAGGCTTCAACGATGGTAAAGTACATAATCGAGGACAAACTGCCTGACATATATAAGCCACAAGTACAAGGTAATCTTTGGATAAGTGGGCGTGAGTGGTGGGATTTTATAGTCTATCACCCAAGTATAGAGCTTTACGTTAAGCGTGTGTATCGTGATGAAGCATACATTAAAAAGATGGAAGAACATATCACGGCTTTTGTGATGGAACTTGAAAAGATGTACCTGGTACTTAGTCCTGATAAAGAGGTGGAATAATGCGTCCTACTCTTGTAAAACTTGTCTATGATGTGGACTATGTGGAAGAACTTAAAGAACGTGGACAGCGTGGAGCATTTAAGGCTATGGCTTTTCTTTTCTACTTGCATAACCTAGAGTTAGGACTTCACGAAAGCACACGCTACTATGCTGATGTGTGGAGCGTAAGTAAATCTACATCGTGGGCGTGGATTAAAGAGTTTGATAGTGTTATCAATGGAGAGATAAGGTAAAGAGATGGCAAAGCAAGAAGAGAACTATACCCGAGTACCTAACATCATACTAGATGATACAACGCTCAACGTGTATGAGTTTCGCATCATGGTACATATAGCAAGGCAAACGATAGGCTATGGGAAAAAGAGTGATGGGATAAGTATCGGGCAGTTTGTAGATGCTACCGGTATAAGTAATAGAAAAGTGCAGACAACTATCAGAGGATTAGAAAAAAAGAAGTATATAAAAGTTACACGCCACACCATAAAAGGTAAGGGGAAATCTTTCAATAGATATAGTTTTACCCTACAGCACCGTGTGCCATACCTAGAGCATGACGTGCCTAACCCTATAGCACCGTGTGCCATACCCCTAGAGCATGACGTGCCTATACAAAAGAAAATAGAACAAAAGAAAATAGACAAAAGAAGAGAGAGAGAACATACCTCTAATAATATTTACTTTTCTATTTCGGGGGATGAACTTAAAAGAGAAGTTCATAGTTTTATAAATGATACAAGTATGGCAGCTAATAATAGGAGTGCTTATAAAGCCAAACTTAGAAAGCAGATAGATAAAGAGCATCCACAAACTTTAGAAACATTTGAAGAGTGGTATCTCAATAGTAAATGCAAGGATCTACTAGATAAGTATAGAGGCAAAGAGTATCAAGGTAATAGCATTGTATCAATTCATAATTACATGGACACAAAAGGTTTTAGTGATGAGGATAAATTCATCATACAGACAATGGATAGTAAAGGAGCTAATCATACACAATGTTTTAGCAGATTAGATGAGATAGAAGATGAGTTAAGAGAATGTATTTAATCGTAGGTACTTCTGAGAGGTTCCGTCTTACAAGGGTAGTGCGAACCCCGATAAGTGACAGCTTCTAGGTGTTTAAACTTACTTAACTTTGATGGGTTATTGAAGTACTACGTAGTAGTAACAATTTAAAGGATTTACAAAAATGGAATATTTGACAGCAAAACAGACCGTAGGCAAACTAAAACAAGGAAGAGTTACAGACATAAGTGAAGCGTACTTTAGTCAATTGGTAAAGATAGGAGCAATCCCTCATCATACGATACCAGGTAAAAAAAGAAAGCTATATCTATATGATGAAGTAAAAAAAGCACTAAGCAGAATACAAGACCCGACTCGTGATGCACAAAGAGAAGCTATAGTACGGACAAAGGTAGAAAAAAAGCTAAATGAAGAGGAAACGATAACTCATTCAGACGAAAGAACAAAAGAGAGAATATACATAAATGACCTCTATATGAATTCAAGAGCTATATATGCAAAAATGAAAGACATAGACAAAAAAGAATATATGGAATTATTGGAAGAGACCCCAAGGGACGAATGGCAATATGATACAAAAGAAGAATGTTATAAATCCGATACTGAAATCATATATTCAACGGGTGTGTTAATAGAATTACTATTTGATTATATTGAAGAAATGAGAGAGGTTAAAACCATCACAGACGATGAATATAAAATAGCATTAGAATTTGATCACATTATAAAAAAACAAATTGTCTCCTCAATGCTTGATGAAAGTTGGTACTCCATAGACACAAAAAAAATAAAGTAGACACACACAAAACGTGTCACCATAGTGCAGATATTGCACCGTCCATAGTGCTACTATTGATTATCGCAAACCGTCTCTTTGAGTAGGGCTTTGAGTTCTTTACACTTTGCGTTCTCTATGTAGAGGGTGAGCCATGAGTTTACCCAAGAGGGTATAGGCTTATTATCATCGTTCCAGTTGTTTACAGTGTTGTAGCTGATACTTGCAAGTTCTGCAAAGTCTTTTTTGCTTAGTCCAACCCCTTTAAGGGTGGTGGTAAATGTTTCTTTATTCATTGAATACCTTGTAAATATAGTTATTTGATGTAATATTTTACAAAAAAACATCTAAATAATACATTATGCCTTGACATTTGTATTTATATGATGTATAATTAACCATATAAGACATCATAAAGATGTAGAAGGAGTTAAAATGTACACAATTTCACATTATCAAGGACATAACGAGCCACTAGATGTTGAGCTTTTCGAGAGTTATGAGGGTGAAGCTAAAGAGCTAATCCTCCAAGAGTTCATAGATAACGGTATGTACTCAGACACTATCTGCATTATGGACGATGTAGAAGATGAAGAGATAGAACTTGAAGTGAAAGACTATTTAACTCCTTTTGAAGTAGAGCAACTTAAAGCGATTGAAAAATACGCCCCTGAGAGCTTTTGGGATGCTATGACAACACAAAGCCTTAGTGATGCGATGAAACCCTCTACAGATGAAAGAAAGGTAGCCTAATGACTACAGAAGAAGAAATCAGAGTACACACTTTGGGGCTACCCTCTGAGGAGATATATTATCTTGTAAAAGGGATAGTGCAAATACCAGTTGAAATGATTACCGTCACCAACCACGGAACGAAAACAGAAGCTATCTTGATGATGATTGAAGATGGTTACACAGCCGTACCATTTTAAACCATTTGTATAAATGAGGTGGGTCTCGTGAATTGTCACCCCCTCTTCATTTATGCAAATACAAATAAAGGAGCAGAACCCATGAGACAACTATCAAGATTTAAAGCGTTAAAAGTGATACATGATACCAGGGGAAAGATATTCGCTGCACAGTTCATCAAAAAAGATGGAACTACTAGAAAGATGGTAGCACGTATCGGAGTAAGTAAAAACCTACAAGGAGGAGAAAACGGAGCAAAGGCAAAAAACAACTTAGTGACAGTCTATGACATGGCAAAAGGTGGTTACAGAATGATTAACTTAAAAACACTACTCACACTTAAAGCAAGTGGTGAGACTTACGAAGTAATTTAAAGGGCAAATAATGGTAAAGACAAATAGCACCATATCAACTATAGGCGTATTAGAGACAACTACACAAAGGACTGGCGTTACTCTTTTAGCGTTAAACTGGCTCACAAGTGAAGATAGCCTACAGTATTACAAAGACATATCACAAGGGAGTACAGCCGAAAGCGATATGCCACACAACTTAGAGACTCTTTTTGAAGAATTACGGACTATTCACTCCATGCTATTTGAAGAGCTTGTAGAGCTGAGAGACCATCATGCAAAACTAATCAAGGAGCTATGACAATGACTGAACACCAAAGATTAACCGAAGCAACACCGAGCGTAATCGGAGTGACTGCCAGTAAGATTGATTTAGGACTTTATGCACTAGGAGCGATTATAAGCGATATTGAGTCCATGAGTATTGATACCGAGGATAAAAAGCGTTTATCAAATACTTTACAAACTATTCATGCTCATATACTGGAAGAGGTAGAACACCTCACAGAGCATAAAGACAAATTAAAAGGATCTATGAATGTACAATAAAATCATACTACTGGGTAATCTCTCCAAAGATATAGAGATACGATACTCACAGAGTGGAAGTGCCATAGCTAACACGGCTATAGCAACGACTAGAAAGTTTAAAAGTCAAGACGGTACGCAAAAAGAAGAGGTGCTATTTGTAGATGTGACTTTCTTTGGACGTTCTGCTGAGGTAGCGAACCAGTACCTAAGAAAAGGTAGCAAGGTGCTTTTAGATGGACGCTTGAAGCTAGACCAATGGACGGCACAAGATGGAAGCAAGAGAAGTAAACACAGCGTAAGCGTTGAGAGTATGCAAATGTTAGATAGTAAAGCAGACGGACAGAGTGCAGTACCAAGTCCACAACCTCATCAAGCACCAACACAAGCCCCACAGTTGCCCGATATGGGTGAAGATGACGAAATACCATTTTAGGAGGTATCACAATGAAGATAAAAGTATTTACACCACAAGGATATAAAATCGTAACGGTTGAGGTTCAAGATGATGTGAAGAGCATATCTAAGAAGTTTAGGGAGTGTAAATCTAACTGTGTAAATTCTAGAAGTTAAATTTATTTGATAT
>CAZXGY010000060.1:0-7074 GCA_964640455.1 uncultured Sulfurovum sp. | reverse complement strand
GGTCCAACATTAATCTTAGTGGGACATGTAGTCTCTTGGTGTGTGGAAGTTTTCGCTTGAGACCATTTTTTGGACGAGAAATCATCCCCTAAAGAGAGACTCTCTCCTGCACTGTTGGCTATTTAGGGCCGACTTTAAGCAGAACGCTCACCCGGGGCACTTATTAGTAACGATATTTGCACGCATAGAAGTTTGTAAAGTTTATCGACGAACTTATATATATGTTCGCCTCAAACCTTTCCAAATTCCTCTACGTACAACGCTCGTTACTACTAAATGCCCACTTGATTTTGGCAAGTTTTATAATTTTGGAGATTGAATGAACGTATTGATTTTAGGTGCTGGGGGTAGAGAGTACTCTATAGGTTTGGCATTAAGTAAAGATAAAAATGTAGAGAAGATTTATTTTGCACCAGGAAATGGTGCTACCTATACATTAGGTGAAAACCTTACGATATCAGATTTTTCTGAGTTAGCTGATTTTGTTGAAACCAATGGTGTAGATTTAACTATTGTAGGACCAGAAGGTCCACTTGTAGAGGGTGTAGTCGATATATTTGAAGCGAGAGGTTTAACTATCTTTGGTCCTACCGCTAAAGCTGCACAGTTAGAAGGTTCTAAAATATTTATGAAAAACTTTCTTGCTCGCCATAATGTACCAACAGCTAAGTATATTGAAACAGATTCACTTCAAGATGCATATAAATTTATAGAAACATTAGAAGTACCTATTGTCGTAAAAGCAGATGGGCTCTGTGGTGGTAAAGGTGTAATTATTGCTATGAGTCATGATGAAGCAAAGAAGGCTGCGGGTGAAATGCTTTCTGGTAATTCATTTGGTGATGCAGGGACTAGCATAGTTGTAGAAGAGTTTTTAGATGGTTATGAACTCTCTGTATTTGCTATTTGTGATGGTAAAGATTATGTGGTACTTCCTGCGGCACAAGACCATAAAAGACTTCTCAATAATGATGAGGGACCAAATACAGGTGGTATGGGTGCCTATGCACCTACACCTTTAGTCAATGATGAAATCTATGCAAAACTTGATGAGAGAGTGATTAAACCAACGCTAAAAGGAATGGAAGAAGAGGGTATGCCATTTACAGGTGTTCTTTTTATTGGTGTTATGGTGGTTAACGGCGAACCAATTATTTTAGAGTACAATGTACGTTTTGGTGACCCTGAATGTGAAGAGCTCATGCCTTTACTTAAATCTCCAGCATCTGAACTTTTTTATAAAGCAGCGACTGGTGATTTAGCGAATGCAAAGATAGAGTTTCATGATAAGTATGCAGTAGGTGTCGTCATGGCATCAAAAGATTACCCTTATAAAAGTACTGCAGCAGCTGAGATTATCATCGATGATATCTATCATGAAGAACTTAATGAAAATGCACATATCTCATTTGCAGGAGTAACCCGTGGAGAGGATGGAAAACTCTATGCAACAGGGGGAAGAGTTTTAGTGTGTGTAGGTCTTGGTGATAGTATTAGAGAAGCACAAAAAAATGCCTATATGCTCGTAGGTCAAATTCATTTTGCAGGAAAGCAGTGTCGTACAGATATTGCTTATCAAGCTTTATAAAAGGGAGAGAGTTTATGTCTAAAGTTGGTTTATTATTTAAATATATGTTTATGTTTATTTTAGGTATAGCATTAAATATGGAAGTGCTCTCGGCATCTTCAGATAAAATAGAATTAAAAGCAGAGCATATTGAGTCTGCTAAGGGTATTGTTACGGCAAAAGATAACGTAGTAGTCCATTATGATAATATGGTAATAAGAGCCTCTTCTGCAAAGTATTATAAAGAGACAAAAATGCTTGTGCTTGATGGTAATATCGAGACTATTGGCTATAAAGGTACTAAAGAGCATAGTAACCATATGGAAATTGATACTGCAACAAAAGAAATTAATTTTGAGGAACTTTTCCTTGTAAGTGAAAATGATGTTTGGATTATGTCAAATGATGTAAATAAAAAAGAAAATAATTATACGTTGGGTACTTCTATACTTTCAAGTTGTGATATATCTGATCCTTTATGGACAATGAGGTTTTCAGACTCAACTTATAACGTAGATGAAAACTATATAAAAGTATATAATGCAAAAGTATATATGTGGGATGTCCCTATTTTCTATACGCCTTACCTAGCATTCTCAACCAATAAGCAAAGAAGTTCAGGATTATTGTTTCCTCTTTTTGGGTATAATGCTATTGAAGGTTTTATGTATGAACAACCTGTCTTTTGGGCCATATCTCCAAGTATAGATATTGAAATAAATCCTCAAATTCGTACCTCACGATCTATAGGTGCATACAGTACATTACGTTTTGTTGATAGTAATCATTCTGAAGGTACATTAAGGGTAGGATATTTTAAAGATTTTGAAAGTTTTACAGAAAAGTATGCTTTGCCAAATAGTAGTCACTATGGTCTTGAATTTAATTATCAATCCTCAGAAGTATTTAAAAAATATTTACCAGAAGGATTTCAAGATGGATTATATGTAAATACGACTTATTTAAATGATGTGGATTATTTAACATTACAGAAAAATAATTTATTACATTTTGGGTTAAATCCTTTACAAGAGTCAAGAGTTAATTATTTTGCTCAAGATAATGAGTACTATCTTGGGTTAAATGCTAAATATTTTATTGATACAAGAACAGGCGTGGATGATGATAAAACATTACAAATTCTTCCTTCTGTACAGATGCATAAGTATTTAGATCATTTTATTTCAGATAATTTTACCTATAGTGCAGATTTTAAGGTGAGTAATTTTGATAGAAAAAAAGGTGCAACCATGCAACAGGCTGAGTTGAGAATACCTTTAGAATTTACAACTTCATTTTTTGATGATTTTGTAAATGTATCATTAGGAGAAGAATTTTATTATAGTAAATCCTTTTTTGGAAACGGAGATTTTGTTTATGATGACTTTCAATATTACAGCAATGTACATAAGGCAAAACTCTTTACGGATTTAACAAAAAAGTATGATGGCTTTATCCATGTATTTCAACCATCATTATCTTATTTAAAGCCAGGGAGTGAGAATCAATCACCTATAAAATTTTCACAACTTGATTCTAAACAACGGGAACTTTTTAGAGTTGGTCTTTCTGAAGAACAATATGATTTAGCGTTAAGTCAATATTTTTATGATGAAAACATGAAATTAAAGTTTTATCAAAGATTAACACAAAGATATTATGTAGATAGAGATTATAAATTTGCAGATATTAATAATGAAATGGAATATAATTGGAAACATATGCGTCTTTATAGTAATCTTACTTATTCGTTTGAATTTCAAGATATACGTGAAGCATCAACATATTTTTTCCTAAAAGAATCTGATTATCAATTTGATATCGGGCATAGTTTTAAGAAATCACTTACTGAAGATAACTCAGCAATAGTAGTTAATGATATCAATATAAATTTTGGATATACCTATAACAAACAGATTAAATTTGATGGGGGTGTGACTTATAATATTGATGACTCAACGAGTAGACAATGGAGAATAGGTGGTAGTTATTATCGTGATTGTTGGAGTGCGACTGCTTCTGTTAGACAGGATATTCGTCCTACTTCAGTAGGTGTAATTTCTGAAAATACTTTTTATTTACAATTAAACTTTACGCCATTTGGTTCAATAGGTACCGATACATTACAATAATGCCAACACCTATTGAGGAGATAGAAAAAGCACTTGAAATTTTAGCTTTACCAAGGTTTATAAGCAGAGCTGAAATAAAGCAACAATATCATTTTTTAGCAAAAAAATATCATCCAGATGTTGGTGGTTGTGCAGAACGTATGGAGGCACTTAATCATGCCTATACGTTATTGATAAAATATATAGAAGCGTTTCGTTATACCTTTGATAAAGAAGAGATTTCTAAACAATTTCCAGGAGCAGACTATGTCGAGAGATTCAAGCCATAATACCTATTTTGAAGATAGAGCTGATGCATCAGATCAACTTATTGAAACATTACCTATAGCATTACTTAGTGATAATCATACTGTTGTGATTGGTGTGAGTGAAGGGGGTGTTTATTTTGCAGATAAAATTGCAAAAGCTTGTGAAGCTCAAATGGACATTTTACTTACAGAACCTATACTCGCACCTAATAATCCTGAATTAGCTATTGCAATGGTTTCTGAAACAGAAGAGGTTGTGATGCATAAAGCACTTGTAGATGCCTTCGATATCAATGAAGATTATGTTTATAGTGAAGCACATAGAAAATATGAAGAAAATGTTTTATCTTATGTCTATAAGTATCGTAAAGGGAAAGATCTTATCTTATTGGAAGGTAAATATGTAATTTTGGCAGATGAGTGTATTGAGACAGGGCTAACTATGATGGTAGCATTGAAGTCTGTTATTGCTCGGGGTGCTAAAAATATCTATATAGCAACACCTATTTTAGATAAAGCTGTTTATCAAAATTTATTGACTGTTTGTGATGGGGTATTTTGCCCTCATAAGATAAAGGACTATATTTCGATAGAATACTATTATGAAAACTTTGAAGTATTAGATTTTGAAGAGATAAGTATGATTGTAAAAGATCAAGAAACAAGAAATAAAATAACTGAAATATCAGAATAATTAAATTAATATCCATAAAGGAAAATAACGTATATGAATGAACAAATTGTAGAGATAAATGTTAATAGTCTCGAAGAAAAATATGAATTTAATAAAATAGCGAAACAAGCCTCAGGTGCAGTGATGTACAGACAAGGTAAAGCTGTACTCATTGCTGCCGTAGCAATTGATGAAAAATCTGTAGATGAGGACTTTTTACCACTTACGGTTCAGTATATGGAAAAGTCTTATGCTGCAGCTAAGATACCTGGTGGATTTATAAAAAGAGAGACTAAGCCAGGTGATTTTGAAACACTTACATCACGTATTATTGATCGTTCTTTACGTCCATTATTTCCTGTAGGCTTCCATTACCCTGTAACGATTACTGTCATGGTGGTGAGTGCAGATGCTGATGTAGATATGCAAGTAGCAGCGCTTCATGCTGCTAATGCTGCATTATTTGTTTCTGATATCCCTGTGACTACATCAATTGCCGCTGTTCGTATGGGAACTGTGGGTGATGATATTGTCGTAAATCCAACACTTTCTCAACAGGCTAACTCAGAACTTGACTTATTAGTAGTCGGTTCAGGTAAAGATGTTGTCATGATTGAGATGCGTACACTTGCTACAAAAGATGAACATGGGCAAAATGCCAATGAGTTTTCTGAAGATGCATTGATAGATGTCATTGCTATGGCAGCTGAAGCTATAGAAAAATCAACTACAGCTTATATAGAAGCTTTTACATCACTTGTAAGAGAACCATTAGAACTTAGTCTTGCAGAAGATAAAGTGGATGAATCACTTTATACGATGCTAGAATCACACTATGCTGCAGATGTCGAAAAAGCTATTGCGCATATGGCAAAATCAGAACGTTCTTCTGAGCTTAAAAAAATTCGTACTCGTATTTTAAAATCTCTTGAGAAAGATGGGAAAGAAGCAGATAAAAAGTTAGTAAGTAAAGTACTTGAACGTTATAAAAAAACAGTTGTAAGAGCAATGATACTTGATAAAAATATACGTGCAGATGGTAGAGCAATGGATGAAGTTCGTCCTATTAGTATCGAGACCAATCTTTTACCTTCTGTCCATGGGTCTTGTCTCTTTACAAGAGGACAGACACAAGCACTTGTAACCGTTACACTTGGAGACAAAAAAGATGCACAGTTATATGAACTTATTACTGAAAAAAATCAACAGTCTGAAAAGTTTATGGTGCATTACAACTTCCCTGGGTATTCAGTAGGAGAGGCTAAGTATATTGGTGCTCCAGGACGTCGTGAACTTGGACATGGTAACCTCGGTAAACGTGCTATGGAACCTACTATTCCTTTAGAGTATGATGGAAGTATTCGTTTGGTTTCTGAAATTCTAGAATCAAATGGTTCTTCCTCTATGGCTACCATCTGTGGTGGTTCACTTGCACTACGTGCAGCAGAAATAAAAACTATAGAACTTGTGGCAGGGATTGCTATGGGACTTGTAAGCGAAGGTGATAAATATGCCGTGCTTACAGATATTATGGGACTTGAAGATCATGATGGTGATATGGACTTCAAAGTAGCAGGAACAAGAGCTGGGATCACAGCACTTCAGATGGATATTAAGTTAGGTGGTATTGACTTAGCTGTATTAAAAGATGCTTTGACAAAAGCAAGTCAAGGTAAAAATCATATTTTAGGACTCATGGAAGAGGCTGCTCAGAGTATAAAAACCAGTGATGCACTTCCAAGTACAGAACACTTCTCTGTACACCCTTCTAAGATTGTAGATATAATTGGTAAGGCAGGTGCTACGATACGTGAGATTATTGAAAAATTTGAAGTAAGTATTGACCTTGACCGTGATGTAGGGGGCGTAAAACTTTCAGGTGGAGATAAGGAGAAAGTAGCAGAAGCGAAAGCACATATTGAGAGTATTGCTGCAACACCTGTGAAAAAACAGATGGAGTATAAGGTAGGAGAATCTTATGATGGTAAGGTAAAACGTATTGTTGACTTTGGACTCTTTGTTGAAATGCCAGATGGTTTTGATGCACTGCTTCATATCTCAAAAGTAGCAAAAGAACGTGTGAATAATCTTTCAGAGCGTTATAGTGAAGGTGATGATATCACAGTAGTTGTCATGGAACAAAAAGGTAAAAAGGTAGAACTTGCAACACTTGAGTTTTTAGCCTAGATTAAACCTTTATAAGATATAATTCCGACGTTTATAAAAAGTGATTAGTAGGGAAACAGCTTACATTTATGTGGTTGTTGGCAATGTTTACATTGTTTACGCTATCCGAACAGACTTTGATAAATAGTCGAATGGGACTTTAAACCTATTAATTTTAAGGATATAAAATGAAAAAGTTTTTCTTACTTTTCTTAGCACTTGGTGCTGTTGCGTTTGCTGGTGAAGCAGATGGTGAATCTATGATTAAAGCATACTCAGTAGTTGCTG
>CAZXGY010000059.1:0-7076 GCA_964640455.1 uncultured Sulfurovum sp. | reverse complement strand
AGTTTACTCATACTTATATTATACTCTAATTCTCAGGAGATAAAAGTTGCTTAGGGGCTTCAATAGTTCGCTTTATAAGATCTAAAGGATAGGAGAGTATATCTTTAGCCGCAGAGACATTTACTTCTGGCTTATCTAAGCTACCTGTAATCTGTAATCCAACAGTGATGCTTTTATCTTTACCTATTAAAATATATCCTACGAGAGGAATACTTCCCACAACTTTCCCCAACTCTCTAGCTACTTGTACACCCAACTCAATATTGATAGTATTTTTCTTTAAATCTAACTCACCCTTACCCACAATCGTTGCAGAATTTCCTTTAATATAGATAGAATCAAAGATAATTTTTGTACGTTCAACCATCCTGTATTCAACTAGACCAGAGATAATAGTAAAACCTTTATTTGAGTAACCAGGTTTATGTAAAGTAGCTAATGCAGGTATTGTGTTGATAAATGCCAATGTATTGTTGTAGGCTTTAAAGTTTTTCATCACCCCACCCTCTACAATAATTTCACCCTTCATCACATTTTGAGGATTTCCTGTTTTAGTGAGAGAGTATCTTCCATGTTGTAAACCATCAAAGTTAATAAGTGGATGTAAAACCTTGTCTTTTATACGTAATGCTTGAAGCGTTAAGACATTTTTTACTTTAGAAAACTTGATAATATCCCCATCTGAACTTCCTATGGCTTTAATATTTCCATTTGGCTGAATTTCAACATCATAACTATCAGTAACGAGACTATACTCATCGTAAAGTAAATTACTATTTTTTCCTAAAATAATTATTTTTTTGCTTTTCTTCTTTTTTTGTGATGTTTTATCTACTTTAGTTTCACTCTCTAAAAACTTTTTTAAATCGATATTGAGATTATAAAGTTTAATACGTGATTTAGCTTTATTAAAATAAAGACGTTTATCAAAAGCATAAAAATCCACATCTTTGGCACTTGCTTTTCCTTCAAAAGGTACTCTCGTATTACACGTATTGTCTTTTTCATATAAAAAACAAGAATCACGTTTTACAATACCTTTAAAATGAAATTGCTCAAAATCTTTTGTTGTAACACTGACCTCTCCACCATTTTCTATAGGTATACTTTTTGAAATATATTGTTTAACTTTATTAAGATCTGAAATATTCAGAGTATACGCTTTTTCCTTTTGTATCAAATCCATTGTAAGTTTAGGTATCTGCACTTTAATACCCTTTTTATAGTCTAAAGTAAAAGGTAGTTTTTGGTTTTTCAAATCAATAAACTTATCTTTTGTATCTCCTACTTTTAGATATTTTACATCAAAAACAGATTTTAATTTTTTCTTTTTTAAATCTATATTTCCATTGATAGTCCCTGAATAATATTCATTTTTTAAGACCAGTTTTTTTAACGTTATAAAACCATTCTCATAATACATACTACCAGATACAACAGGAAGTGGGACTTTTTGTATAAGGACTTCACCTTTTGTAAAATTCACATCTGTAACAACAGCTATATGATCTTTTTTCAATCCAATATCTATATCTAATGATGCTTTTACCGTACCATTTTTCTGTATTATAGGTATATTAATAGCATAAGCTTGAAGTAATTTTTGCACCTCTTTATCAAAAGCCGTATTAAATTTTAAATTCAAATTCAGTGTTGTATTATCATCTCTCAAATGAACAATAGCCACAGAGCTTCCATCTAAATTTTTACCCAGATACCTTGGCTTCTCTAAATCAAAGAAAAGCCCTCCATCATTGGTATAACTCAATATAAAGCTAGGAGCAATAATAGGAGCAATATTTTCTTTAAAGTTTATCGTTACATCTGAAAAAAGTACTTCACCTTTCAACGCATCCATATCTATTTTGAAAGCTTTATTTTCTATATTTCCTTTGCCACTTAAAGAGAGTAGTTTATAGTTTTTGGCTTGTACCTTATCTACAACCCAACTTCTTACAGCTTCTGGCATATCAAATTGATCTATGACTGAACGTAAGTCTGAAAAAGTATCACTTTTAACAGAAAAATCTACCTTATGTTGCACTTTGTTAGCCAAAAAACTACCAGTGAGTTCTTTAAATAAAAATTTTCCTTCTGTTTGTAAAATATCTTCATTCAAATCATAAGAGAATTCACCACGAATTACAATATCATGCTGTTTTAACTGCAGTGCAGAAATATCACCTTTTAACATCTTTCCTTCACGGTGAATATTCCCTCTGACAAGGTAATCTTTACTGCTAAGTTGTAACACATTATCCAGATAATAGATATCTAAAATATTATTATTAAAATGTATTTTTTTAAGATCAATATGATCAAAAAAAGTAAGTACATATTTTACATTTTCCAATGTTTTATCTATACGACCTGCTGAGGGACTTGCTTTACTTTTAGGGATAATAACCTTATCCGCTTTGAATGTAAGCTTTTTATCAAGTTTGATGTATAATCCATTGACTTGATAATGAGAGATACTAAGTGTATCAATTTTGATACCAATATAGAGCCACATAAATAATGCGACAACAAGGGTAACAAGAAATATGAGAGTATTACGAATAAGTACATGGATGGCATGGGCAGAAAACATTGCACTGGTCTTAATCATCTCTTTTACCTTTTATACTACACTTCCTGTTAAGACCACAAAAACACTCTTTGTACCTCAAGGTTCTATTCATGCAATTATATCACAATTGCATAAACAGGGGTATGCACTTTCTGTGATAGATACATACATTTTACGTTTGCTTGGTACGCCTAAAACAGGCTGGATTTCACTAGGGAAAACCGAGCTAAATCGTATAGATTTTCTCTATAAACTCACCAATGCAAAAGCGATGATACATAAAGTCACTCTCATACCAGGAGAGACCAAAGAACTTTTTTTAGAAGCTACTGCCAAGCAACTTGACCTTAATAACACAAAACTTCTTGACTACTATCACGAGTATTCTAGCTATCCTGAAGCAGGTATCTATGCAGATACTTATCATGTTCCTTACGGTATAGGAGAGAAACATCTTATTTCATTTTTAACCAAGACATCAAATAAAAAGTATAAAGCATTCTCAGAAAAAATCTATGGTACCTACAGTGTAAAACAGTGGTTGAAAATACTTACCATTGCATCTATTATCCAAAAAGAGGCTGCAAATAACAAAGAGATGCCTATTGTCTCTTCCGTCATCGTAAATCGTTTGAAAAAAGGGATGCGCTTACAGATGGATGGTACGCTCAACTATGGTAAATATTCACATAGTAAAGTAACTCCTGAGCGTATTAAGAATGACACTAGTCATTTTAATACCTACAAATACAAAGGACTTCCCCCTTCACCTATTGGGGCAGTAAACCTGAGTGCTATTAAAGCAGCGATTAAACCTGCTAAAACCGACTACCTCTACTTTATGAAAAATGCCAAAGGTGTACATGACTTTAGCAACAGCTATAAAAAGCATCGTAAGAATATTAAGAGAGCACGCTAATTAAAACCAAAATAGTTGTATTAAATTTAAAATTAACATACTCACAAACCCTACTTTATACACCATCTTTTCATTACGTTCTATAAAAGATATATTTTTATCAAAATAGGGTTTTACCTTTGTAGGATTGCTAATCTCATACTGCATCTCTGAATAGTTATGGTAACGCTCATCTGTATTGGGTTCCAAACCACGCAATATCACTGACTCTAGCCATTTTGGTATTTTAGCATTGAGCTTGCTAAGTTCTTTAATTTTTTTATCAAAAGAAGGTGTTTGAAAAGGCTCTATTTCCCCAAATGGGTACTGCTGTGTCAGTGCCTCATAGAGTGTTACAGAAATAGCATATACTTCTGTCTGTTCATTCATAGGTGCTTGTTTAAAACGTTCAGGTGCCAAGTAACTAGGTGTTCCTGCACGGGTGACATTGGAGTATGCTTCGGCAATGCTTCCAAAATCCACCATCTTAAAGACCAGTTTACCTTTACGTTCAGTCACTATAATATTTTCTGGTTTGATATCACCATGTACAAGGTCAAGACGTATAAGAAACTGTGACATTTTGAGTAAAAATATTGCAAGTTCAACTGACATATCTACAGAAAGTGGCTTTTTGGCAGTATACTCTTTGAGTGTCACCCCTTCAACAAATGCCATAATATAGTAACGGTGTGTACGATTTTTGGGTACAACTGCTTTAGGAAAAAACCCTGCTTTTAGACGCTTTGCCATCCAAACTTCTTTCACAAAGAAATCTAACATTAACTCATCATCTACTGCCTCAAAAGGTACAAACTTTATCACATATTTCTGCCCTCTTTTTTCACATAACCATGTACGTTCATTTTGTATAAGTGGTTTTAAGAGCTTATACCCATCTATCTCTTCACCTACCTTATACTTCTCATGTACAATAAGTTTAGATTGTTTGAGCTTCAACCTAGGGTCAAGTTCTTTGATTTCCAATACCACTGCCGTAGTATCATCTGGTAAGTTATCCTCTACTTTTTTACTTGCTTTTTTAACTAAATATGAAGCACCATTTAACACACCTGCTTCTAGTTCATCAGGTTCAAGTTCATTATAAAGTCCATCTGAACAAAGAAGTATTTTATCCCCTGTTTGCAGGTTATTTTCAAAATAGTAAGGACTTACATTTTCTTCTAATCCCATGGCAGCAGTTAAAACATTTTCCATACCTTTTTCATCCATAGCATGATCATGTGAGAGCTGTGCAAACTGTCCATTACGATGCAAGTAAATACGGCTATCTCCTACATTTGCCCCATAGAGTCTATCACCCTCTATCACCACCAGAGTAAGTGTTGTCACTAACTCTTCTCTCTCATAATCTTCCATAGACTCCAAATAAAGCACACGGTTAATGTTTTCAATAAAATGTTTAATAGATTTTTCCATAGACCATGATTTGGGTCTATTTTTAAGAGAGTGCACTAAAAAATGACAGGTACGTTTAGCAGCTTCAGCCCCTTGCATAGCAGACCCTACTCCATCACATACCACTGCTACAGTAATAGTCTCCATGACCTTTACTTCAAAAAAATCATCACCTTTAAGTTGTGTACCTTTAGCTAATGTCAGACCTGAAGTTTCTATATTTTGTTTGGACATTGCGTTTTGCCTTTAAAAAAATTAAATAATTATGAAAATAGCGTCTGTGCTTGAGTTTAGTGTTCTTGCAAAAAATTATAGGTTAGCTGTAGCTAATCGGTGATTTTTTGTGAGTGCAATAGGCTCAATGACAGATGCTAGTTTTATGATTATAGCTAATCGATGATTTTTAGTGAATGCTCTAGACTCAATGATGTATATTAATTTTATGATTTCTATTATATCAGATGAGACTATATCATACCGCCTGCACTTGCACCCCATGTGGTTCTCCATCTAGTTTTAACCATACTAAGCCCTGCAATGGCAACGAGTACCACAACGGCAAAGATAAGAAAACCAACCATATAGCCATCAAATGCACCTTTAGACCAACCTAGCGTCTTGATAAGAGCTGTACCACCTAGCCCTCCTGCACATCCGACAATACCTGTCATAATTCCAATATCTCTACCAAACCTCTGAGGTACAAGCTGGAATACTGAACCATTTGCCATACCAAGACTTGCCATAATGAGAAAAAGTACTGCAATCGCTACAAAGAATGATAAATTTGCTACTGCTAAAAGTGTTACCAATACAGCCACTGCTCCATAGAAAAAGTATAGGGCTTTTACTCCACCTATTTTATCGGCTATTGAACCACCTACAGGACGAAGTACTGCTCCTGCAAATATGGTCAACGCTCCAAAGTACCCTGCTATTACCTTTACATTTGGCTCATTAAATACATCGAGTCCAAAGGCAGACATATCTGCTTGGTAAGTATTCATTAAAAAGACTTTCATATATCCTGCAAACCCTACAAACCCACCAAAAGAGATAGCATAAAAGAGGTTGAACCACCATGTATCTTTATCACGTAGAAGTTTTAGATAATCTTTTACTTTTTTAGGTCTTGCCTTATAGACAGACTCTGGAGCATTTTTAGCTAAAAAAAGATAGGCTATAAATACCACTATCGCCATCACTGCACCTACACCAAATACATACTCCCAACCCCATTTTTCAGCAATCTTTGGAGCAAAAAGGAAGTCGATGACCACACCGATGTTACCTGCCCCTGCAATACCAAGTACAATACCCTGAAGTTTTGGTGGATACCACTGACCCGCTTGTGGAAGTGCTACAGCGAATGATGCCCCTGCAAATCCAAGTCCAAGTGCAACTATAAGCAGTTGATTATACGTAATCTCTGCACCTAACATAAATGCTGTAACTAGAGATGCAATAACAATAGACTGAGCCATAAGTGCCGTCGTTTTAGGCCCTAGTTTATCTACCCCAAAACCAAGTACAATTCTAAGAATTGCCCCAGAGAGTATAGGGAGGGAAAGAAGTGTTGCTTTCTCTCCTGCCGTCATGATGTGACCTGCAGCTGCTAGTGCTTCACCTATCTCTGTAGAGAGAGGGCCTAACATTGTCCATACCATAAAGCTCATATCGAAATATAAAAAAGCCATGAACAGTGTAGGTGCATGCCCCTGTCCTTTGAGTGCTTTAAAATTTGCCATTGTTTAATTCCTTTAAAAAATATAATACGCGAATTATAATATAGATTTGAAAAGATTATAGTTTTCTGTTGATTAATTTTTAATCAATTCAATTGTTTATTTTTTAATCACTCATCTTAAAAAAAGTAAGAAAAAAAATACTATAATCACATTATATTATCTCACACATAGTTGTGGTTTATCAATTAGGAAAACAATACAATGACTATCTTAGAAAAAGCCTTAGAGGCACGAAGTAAAAAAGTAAATAAAGTAGAAATAACCAAAGCCCTCAAAGATCCTATGGATGTCTACACACAGCTAGAGAAAATAGCTGCTGCAGGGTATGAAGGTCTATCTAAAGAAGATGCTTCTTACTTTTTAAAATGTTTTGGACTCTTTGACAAGGGTGAAGACTTTATGCTTCGTATACGTGTACCAGCAGGGCAACTTAGCTACG
>CAZXGY010000058.1:0-7077 GCA_964640455.1 uncultured Sulfurovum sp. | reverse complement strand
AAAGTATATCCCTAATCACCATCGCATAATGCAATACAAAAAGATTGAGAAAGAAAATAAGCATGGATGAACCACGTGAGATGAAGTGTTGTAGTGGTGTGCGTTCTGTGTTGTTTGTTTTAAGTGCAATCACAAAGTGTATCACCGTGACGATTAAGAGTACCAGAACTATCCAGAGTTTTGTACGTAAGGCATCTACTACTTCAGAGTGGTAGTCTATAAAAAGAAGCTCTATGAGACCATAGTCTGTAATCATGTAAGAACCTGTACCCAGTAAGAACATCAGTGCCACTACTTCAAAGTAACCAAAAATAGGTCCTATGTAAGGGTAGACAGACTTTTGTGCAATTTTGTCTCTCATACTAATACCAAGAGCAAACATGAAGATGGAACCACCTATCCATGCGATAGCTGCTAAAAGGTGTATATGTAGTGCCCAACCAAGTCCCATTACATCGCCTCTTTTATGTTGTGATGACCCATCGTACAGTACGCTTGAGCATTGTCTTCCGTAATGAGTATGAGTTCATTTGGGTCTATGTGTGTGTAGTAAGTTACATCAGCAGGAATAAGAGAAACTTTTATACCTAACAGTTTTAGTTTTAGGTAGGTTTTGTAGCCTAAACCTTTTATGTAAAGTGTATCTACATTGTACTTTTCAAAATTTGTAAAAAAGAGATCTGATTTATCTGCTTTAAAATGATTCTCTTGAACCATAATACCAGTCTCAGGGTCTATAAATACAAACATATCTGCTTTTCTAAAGCCTTTAGAAATGCTTTTTTCATCACTTTGAACAGGTATAAGTATCATAGATTAGCTATCCAACTTTAAAACAGCCATAAATGCCTCTTGTGGTACTTGTACCTTACCGATGGACTTCATACGCTTCTTACCTGCTTTTTGTTTCTCTAGTAGTTTACGCTTACGAGTAATATCACCACCGTAACACTTAGCTGTCACGTTTTTACCCATAGATTTTACGTTAGAACGTGCTATCACTTCATTACCAATGCTGGCTTGAATAGCCACTTCAAACAGCTGTCTTGGGATGAGCTCTTTAAGTTGTGCCACAAATGCAAGACCCCGTGTACGAGCCTTATCACGAGGCACGATGATAGAGAGTGAATCTACCACATCTCCAGCCACACGGATGTCAAGCTTTACCAAGTCACCTTCTCTAAAGCCTATTGGTTCATAGTCAAAACTCGCATACCCCTTGGTAATAGACTTTAACTTATCATAAAAGTCCATCACTATTTCATTCATAGGGATATCATACTCTAGAAGAACTCGTGTTTCGTTTAAGTAGTCCATCTTTATCTGTATACCACGACGATCATTGAGTAACTTAATAAGATTACCCAAGTACTCTTGTGGTGTTAAAATAGTTGCTTTTACATAAGGCTCAAAAATTTTATCTATTTTTTGAGGCTCTGGAAGTTCAGAAGGGTTTTGAATGACCACTTCTTCACCGTTTGTCTGCACAACTTGGTAAACAACCGTAGGTGCAGTTGCGATGAGTTCTAAGTTAAACTCACGCTCTAAACGTTCTTTAATTACTTCCATATGAAGCATACCAAGGAAACCTGTTCTAAATCCTGAACCAAGAGCCATAGAACTCTCTGGCTCAAATGAAAGTGATGAGTCATTGAGTTTTAACTTATTCAGTGCGTCACGTAGGTCTTCAAATCTATCTGTGTCTATCGTGTAGATACCTGCAAATACAAAAGGTTTAGCAGGTTCAAACCCATCAATAGGTTCTGCTGTAGGGTTCTTAGCATCTGTGATAGTATCACCTACTTTAAGTGAATCAACCGTTTTAAGTCCCATAACAACGATACCTATCTCACCTGTATTTATATCAGGTGTTTTTACAGGTGCAATAGGATTGGGGTACATAAGATTTAGTACTTGATGGTCATCTTTGGTTCCCATTACTTTAAGCATCTGCCCTTTTTCTATCTTACCATCAAACACACGTACCAGTGCCAAAGCACCTAAGTAGTTGTCAAACCATGAGTCGTAAATGAGTGCTTTAAGTGGTGCAGAGTCATCACCTACAGGCGAAGGGATACGCGCTACAATGCTGTCTACAAGCTCTGCTACACCTTGACCTGTTTTGGCAGAGACAAGGTTATGTTCTGTAGCGTCTATACCTATGGCTTCTTCAAGTTCAGAAAGTACACGGTCAGGGTCAGCTGCAGGAAGGTCTATCTTATTGACCACAGGAAGTAACTCAAGGTCATTTTCTATAGCAATGTACACATTGGCAATCGTTTGTGCTTCAACACCTTGTGCAGCATCGACGATGAGCAGTGCTCCATCAGATGATGCCAAAGAACGACTCACTTCATAAGAGAAGTCTACGTGACCTGGAGTGTCAATGAGGTTAAGGATGTACGGCTCACCATCTTTTACATAGTCCAAACGTACAGACTGTGCTTTAATAGTAATACCACGTTCTTTCTCAATATCCATCGTGTCCATCACTTGTGCAGACATTTGTCTATCACTAACCGCCCCACACTCTTGTATGATACGGTCTGCAAGTGTAGACTTTCCATGGTCGATATGTGCGATGATAGAGAAGTTACGTATATTCTTTTGTGGTACTTTATTTGCCAATTTGTTTCCTAGGTTGTTTATCTTTTATATGGGTCGGCGAAAGCCAACCCTACATGCTATGTATTTGACTCAAATAACGAGTTTACACTTTCGTTGTTATGTACTCTTCTGATGACTTCACCAAGCATAGGAGCAGTAGAGAGCATCTTAATCTTTTTAGAAGTTTGTGTCATCGGAATAGTGTTTGCTACCACCAACTCATCTAAAGCACCATTTTCTATACGCTCAAATGCTGGACCTGAAAGTACAGGGTGTGTACAACATGCCATAACAGAGTTAGCCCCTAAATCTTTAAGTGCTTTTGCTCCATGTGTCATTGTTCCTGCTGTGTCAATCATGTCATCTATAAGAATCACATCTTTGCCTTTAACATCACCGATAATATTCATTACTTCTGATTCATTGGCTTTTTCACGACGTTTATCAACGATAACCATATCTAAACCAAGCTTTTTTGCAAAATATCTGGCACGTGCAACTCCACCAATATCTGGAGAAGCAATCACTGGGTTTTTAAAGTTCTTCGCTTTAATGTAGTCCATGAAAAGAATAGCCCCATAAAGGTTATCTACAGGGATGTCAAAGAAACCTTGAATCTGTGACGCATGAAGATCGACAGTAACCATACGTGTGATACCTGCTGTTTCCATAAGGTTTGCCACAAGTTTTGCAGTAATAGGTACACGAGGTGCTGCTTTTCTATCTTGTCTTGCATAGCCATAGTAAGGTACAACTGCGGTGATAGACTTAGCCGATGAACGTTTGAGTGCATCTGTCATGATAAGCAGTTCCATTAAGTTACCATTTGCTGGTGCTGAAGTAGGCTGGATGATAAACACATCTTTACCTCTTACAGACTCTGCAATTTTAACATTAATTTCACCATCAGAAAAACGATTTATCGTCGCTTTTGCAAGAGGCATTTCAAGGTAAGTTGCTATCTCTTCAGAGAGCTGTGGGTTGGATGTTCCGGAAAAAAGCATATATCCGCTCATAATGTAACCTTATTGATATTATTTAGTACGCGTATTTTACACAAATGTTGATAAAAAGGGGATTTAAAGGCTTGGAGTATTACACTTATAGAGATAATTAATTATATTTTGGACTTGAATGATACGAAAATTCTTTAGAAAAAAAGCCTCAGGCAAAGGCAAACTCGATACTTTTTTAGAAAAATACAATCTCCCTCGTGCCTATTTTAACATTAATAGAAAGATGATTACCAGAGGTGTTTTCATTGGACTTTTCTGGGGCTTTATACCCATGCCCATGCAGATGTTAGCCGTGATTGCAACGACACCTTTCATACGTTTTAATGTCCCTATTGCTATCGCTATGGTTTGGCTCTCTAACCCTTTTACCATGCCACCTATGTACTATATGGAGTACTTAACAGGAAACCTTATACTGGGCAAAGAAGGCATAGACAACATAGAACTTACACTCGAATGGTTTTCCAATAATATGGGAGATATTTTTCTCCCTCTCTATGTAGGAACTGCTTTTTATTCTATAATCGTTTCAGGTTTTATATATTTCTTACTTAACTGGCTCTGGATACGTTCGGTAAAAGAAGAAAAATGTGAAAAAGAAGCCAAAAGAGATAAAAAAAACAGGTAATACTTACTTAATACTTCAATGTTATTATTATATTGTCACATAAACTGACAAGTATTGTTTCACTTCCCCTTTATTTAAGTGAAACAATACTTTAAAACCCTCTTCAATATACCAATCATTAACTAAAATAGTTTATCATTTGTAAAAAAGAAACTCATTAATGTATAAAAAACTGACTCTCATTCTCTTACTTCTTCTCTCTTATACACCCTTGCAAGCGAACTATATACTCAAAGAGAGTAAACGTGTCAAAAGCAAGATTGATCATATGCCTAAAGCTAAAGTGGCGGATATGAAAAAAATTCCGCAAAATCCTGCATATTATGCTAAACAAATTAAACCTTTTTCCAAAAGAAAACAAGCAAATCTCGATAAAGAGTTTAATAAAAAATACTTCAAACCATGGAGTCTTTCAGAACTTGACATTCCTAAAAAGGACTTTGGTTGGGAAGTACGTTTCATTACTAAAAAGCCTATATATAGGGCTAAGGGCTCTGTTATAGCTGCATCTACCTATAACAAATGGATAAAAAATGCAGCCTATGACAACATTAATACTAAAAAATATAAAGCTATTACTATTCGTAGAACAAATGTAAAAGCTTTACCTACGTCTAAACCTTTTTTTCGTGACCCAAAAAAGACAGGAGAAGGCTTCCCTTTTGACTACAATCAAAACTCAGCCTTACACATCAACGTACCTCTTCTAATCTCACATTTTTCAAAAGACAAACGATGGGCATTTGTACAAGCTTCGTACTCATTTGGCTGGATAAAAACTTCTGATTTAGCCTTAGTAAACACTAAGTTTATTAAACAGTTTAAAAATGGTAACTATGCCATGGTTATAAAAGATAATCTTAGACTATACAAGACAAAAAAACCAATCTCCCTTGTAAAGTTAGGAGCTTTGTTTCCTATCTCTAAAGATAAAAAATCTTACCTTGTAGCAAGTAGAGATAAAAAAGGTCATGCACATATAGAAAAAGTATTTGTTAGAAACAGAGGAGTCATAGCTAAAAAACCTCTACCATTTACCCCAAAAAATGTAGCTATGGTTGCACGTGAGTTTTATGGTGAGCCTTATGGTTGGGGTGGTGGCTATGAGTGTAGAGACTGTTCTGCTACGACTAGGGACTTTCTAGGACCTTTTGGTATCTTCTTGCGTCGTAACTCCTCTAAACAAGCTGAAGATGGAAAAAGTATAAGTATTAAGAAGCTCAAAAAAGACAAGAAAAAAAGAGCTATCATTGCAAATGCAGAACCCTTTAAATCACTACTCTATGTACCAGGGCATATCGTACTCTATTTGGGTCAATACAAGGGTGAACCTGTAGTGATGCATACCTACTGGGGTATACGAAAAAATGACAGAAGTAAGCTCATCACTGGACGTACTATCATTACCACCACAGAGCCAGGGAAAGAACGTAGCGATGTACGGGAGAAGAGTAAACTGATTAATACACTTAAGACTATCGTAAATTTTTGACACATTTAGATAAAATGATAGATAGATATAAATACATATAGATAGGAAGAGACTAAATGGCAAGTCCCCAAAAAGAGCGAACTAAAAAAGAAAGAATTAAAATATTTACTACTACCATCACAGGTGGAGAACATAAAGGTAAAAAAGTAGAGATACCCGATATCTTTACCACACGTAGCTCTAAAGGCATACTCAAAGAGTCACTTTTTAATACCCTACAATTTGACATCATAGATCAAAACTTTGTAGAGGTCTTTTCGGGTTCAGGTTCCATAGGGCTAGAAGCACTCAGCCGTGGTGCTGGAGCGGTGTACTTTATGGAGTACAATAAGATAGCCTATAAATGCCTTGAGGGTAATGTCAAGCGTATAGACCCATCAAAATCGCATCTCTTTTATGGCGATAGTTTTGAAAAGTTTGAAACCGTTTACAACATGGTGAAAAAGTCTAAAGAGAAAACGTACTTCTACTTCGACCCACCCTTCTCTACACGTGATGGTATGGATGATGTCTATGACAAGACTGTAGCACTGATAGAAACCATAGAACCTGAAGTATGTGAAATGGTTATCGTAGAACATATGACAAGTCTAGATATGCCTGACAAAATAGGTAAAATGGTATTTAAGAAACGTAAGAAGTTTGGTCGTAGCACGATGACCTATTATATACCGAGTGAAGTGTAGAAGAGAGGCTTATCCCTCTCTTTAGCTACATTGGGCTTGAACACCCTATCTGGTTCTTTTTAGCTGCTTCTACATACATAGCAATACCCTCTTGCTTGGTTCCACCACGCATGATGTCATTGATTTTATCAGCAATGCTTGGATCTTCCCAAGTAATATCACCATCTTTACAATTACTCACACCCATCACTTTATAAAACTGTATAGCTTGTGAGGTAACTGCGGCTTTAGTATACACAGCACCAACAGGTACTTTATAACTCTTAGCATCTTCTAGTTTGACGATGTGCATATTTGACTTTGATACAGTAGGTGTTTCCATACACCCTACCATCAACAAAGAAATTCCCACACCTAACATATACTGTAATTTATTCATATTCATTCCTATTTATTGTAATAGTTAAATCATATCTACTTATTGATTATAAGCAACAGATATTTGTTAAAGAAGTTACTAGGAAGATGTAAAATCGAAATGGAGGTATAAATGTGTGTATTATTTAAAAAGGGGATGAGATTTTGATAACCTACTCTACCGAAGCATCATACCTCTGTTTCAATGATATATTGGTCTCTTTTGGTAGTAGCATCTTGTAGGCTGTGTTTCTTCCTTCTAGAGCTTTTATGTTTTCAATACACCCTAGT